>PFRK01000001.1 GCA_002788475.1 Candidatus Nomurabacteria bacterium CG_4_9_14_0_2_um_filter_32_10
TAATCCTTCTTTAGAAGATATATTACATTATGCAAACACTTCTTCTTTTGAAGAAGCAGAAAAATATATTTTTAAACAATTAGAAGAAAAAAAATTAAATAAAGTATATGAAGAGATTGAAAAACCTATTATAAGTATAGTAAAAAAAATGCAGAATTATGGCATTCTTATAGATAAAAAATATTTTGAAAATTTATCAAAAGAATATCATAAAGAATTAGATAAATTGACTAATAAAATATATAAAATGGCTGGTACAGAATTTAATATTAATTCACCTAAACAAATGGGAGAGGTCCTCTTTGGTAAAATGGGAATGAAATCGAGTAAGAAAAAAAATGCGAGTGGATCTTTTTCTACTAAGGTTTCAGTTTTAGAAGAATTGGAAGAAAATAACCCGATAATAAAGGAGATATTGTCTTATAGAGAATTACAAAAACTACTTTCTACTTATATTGATGTAATACCTAAAATGGTTGGAGAAGATGGTCGTTTGCACGCTAAATTTTTACAGAATGGGACAACAACAGGAAGATTTTCTTCACAAGATCCAAATTTACAAAATTTACCGATGAAAACAGAGTTAGGTAAAAAAATACGAAATGGTTTTATTGCAGGTAAAGGTTATAAACTTTTAGCTTTTGATTATAGCCAAATTGAACTTCGTGTAGCGGCGATGCTTTCGGGAGATAAAAAAATGACACAGATATTTTGTGATGAAAAAGATATTCATTCTGGTGTAGCGTCGTTTGTTTTTAATGTACCTATCGAAAAAGTAGATAGTGAGATGCGTCGTTGTGCGAAAGTCATAAACTTTGGCATTATTTATGGTATGGGGGTTTCATCTTTACGTAAAAACTTAGGAGGCACTAGAGAAGAAGCACAAAAATTTTATGACAATTATTTTAAACAATTTTCTGGTGTGCGAGATTATTTAGAAGGGGTAAAAGTTTTTGCAATGAAAAATTCTTATACAGAGACATTATTTGGTAGACGTAGATATTTTCCAAATATAAACTCTAGAATTCCTTTTTTAAAAAATATGGCTGAACGTACTGCTATCAATGCTCCAATTCAAGGAACTGCTACAGCTGATATAATAAAACTTGCTATAAGATATGTGGAGGAAGATTTAAAAGATGAAGGTTTTTTAGATAAGGTACATTTGGTACTTCAGATACATGATGAGTTAGTTTATGAGGTGGAGGAGAAAGTATTTTTAAAAGTTGAAAAAATAATAAAAAATACTATGCAAACAATACTTGAGAGATCATATTTACATTATAAAACTGGTATTCCTTTGATGGTACATTCTGGTTCAGGGAATAATTTTGGAGAAGTTAAATAATATGGTATAATATAAAAATGGAAGTGAATGATATAATAGGACAATTTTGTAATAAAACTCTCAATAAAAACAATGTGCATAGAATTTTAGCGCATTCGTATTTATTTTATTTTATCTCATTTTTATTGGGTCTTTTTTTAGATTTTTTATTCCCATTTAAGATTTTTGAGAAATTTCCTATAGTATCTTTAGGTATTATATTTTTAGTTTTTGGTACATTTTTGATTTTATGGGCACAGATTTCTTCTCATCATTTTAATAAAGAAAACATGAATAAAGAAACATTTTGTAATGGACCTTATCGTTATACTCGTACTCCGACACATTTTGGGCTTTTCTTTTTGATGTTAGGTTTTGGAGTTATAACTAATTCTTTTTTTATAGTTGTTTTTTCCATAGTTTCATTTGTTGTTACTAAGCTTACGTTTATAAGAAAAGAGGAGAAAATTCTTGCCGAGAAGTATAGTACTCCTTATTTAGAATACAAAAAATCAGTTAAACTCTAATATGATTTATCTTTTTTGTGGTGATGATGCTAAAAACAAACATGGAAATTATGAAAAATTTATAGAATCCATATCTATTGGGGTAGAGACTTTTTTTATTGGTAAAAATGATTTTAATCCAGTCCAGATAGAAAATTTTTATTCTGGATCTGGGCTTTTTTTTACAAAATGTGTGGTTATTTTTACAAATATTTTTGAGAAAGAAGAAACGCTAGATTTTATTTTAGATAAGTTGAACCTTATTAGTAAATCAGGGAATGATTTTGTCTTTTTGGAAGGTAAATTAAATAAACCAGTATTAGATGCTTTTAAAAAAATTAAAGCAGAAATTAATATTTTTGAGCTACCTAAAAAAAAAAAGGAAAAATATGACAATTTTTTATTAGCTGGTGCATTTGGGAAAAGAGATAAACTTCATTTATGGATTTATTTTAGACAAGCGATGGATGTGGGGGTGGGGATGGAGGAACTTATAGGTGTACTTTTTTGGAAAGCCAAAGATATGATGTTAAAAAAAGATTTTAATAAATTTTCTGAGTTTGAACTTAAAAATTTTGCAGGCAGACTTTCTTATTTATTGCCTGAGGCACGCAAGGAAGGTAAAGATGCAGAAGCTGTATTTGAACAGTTTTTGTTAGATGCATTTTAAAATTATTAATTAACTAAATATAATTTATGGATAAATTTTTTACACTAGATTTTGGCGAGAAGGTTGGTAATAAAATAGATAAAGAAAGACTAATCAGAGAAGCTTATCCAAGGGCCGAAGCTTTGCTTAAAAAGTATAGTATTAAAGAAGAAAGCTTTAGAAATATATATGGCTCTATGGTAGATGAAGACAAAAAAGAAGTTCTCGGGATGAAACAGAGTTTTTCTAAAGATATGGATGAAAAATCTTTAGAAAACAATAAATTGTCGGAAATTTTTAATGCTATAGCCCTAGAACAATTTGAAAAAAATAATTGGATGGGAGAAGAAGCATTTACTACAGGAACCTCAGAATATGATAAATTAAAAACTGGTATTAGTAATATTACTGAATTTCATGATGAAAAAGGAGTTTCTTATATGGCTATGGCTGTAAAAGTAACATTTAGTTCTAGTTTAAATAAAAAATTATTAAAAATTAAAGATAATATAAAAAGTGGGGAACTTTCAAAAATTAAATATTTTGAATCAGAATTACACAGGGGAGAGTTAAAGAAGGTTCCTAGTGTTATAGTTGGTTGTGAAAAAGATATGCTTCTTGATGTAGTAGAATTATGGTTACAAAAAAATAATAAAGCGTTAGAAAAACACCCCTTACAATTTTTAATTTTAGACCAAATAGAAGAAGAAATAAAATTTTTTAAAAAAGAAGCCTCTTTTTCTTCTAATCGTGAACTAATTAAAGTGTATGAAAACATAGAAAAACGTATAGATGGTATTTTACAACAAAAGAAGACGATAAGAGAAGAGTTGGAAAGTCCTAAAGAAGGTGATTCTTTAAGTTTCAAAGAAAACCACGACAATGTTATGTCTTCTTTAAAAGTAGAGTTAGAGAGTATTTTTGGGGATTAGATTTTTTTATACTTGTCCGCCCGCTCGGGATCGAACCGAGGACCTTATCCTTAAAAGGGATCTGCTCTACCAGCTGAGCTACGGGCGGATATTTACTTATAAATGAAGAACAAAGTTTTGTGAATAATTTACTGGACCCGCTACATCTAAGTTACGGGCAGATATTTATTTATAACCTTTTGATAATATAGGAAATAAGCTTAAAAATCAAGGGATTTAATTATTGTTTTTTTAACCAATCAATCATTTTTAAGAAAGTACTAGGGCCGGCTTCTCCATCGGCAGTTATTTTTTCTGCTTTTTGGAATTTAATTACGTCAGTTTTAGTGCCTGCACCATAATCATTATCTACTTTTTTAGTTGTATTATTATATATATTTAAGAATGTTTGTATTGTTCCTACCCTAGTGCCATATGATTTTTCTTTCATATGGATATTATCGTCAATTAGTTTTTGTAAATCATCTATTAAGCTCTGATATTTTAGAGGAGTAGCATTATTCTCGGGGGTATTTGTATTAGGTTTTTCGATATTTTCTTCTACAGGAATTTGCTCTTTTGTAGGATGTTCTAAAATTGCAATTTTGTCTTTTAGTTCTTGTATTTCTTTTTCTAATTCTTGATTTTTTTGCTCAAGTTCTTTTTGTTTTTCTCTTTCTACATTAATACTACCGGGTTCAATAGTGGAAACTGCCCAATAACCTCCGAAGACTATTATTACTAATATAATAATTAAAAATAATATAGATTTAAAATTTTCCATAGTAAGTTATTATAACATTAAATAGTAAAATTTATCAAAATAATGGTAAACTATAAGAGTTATGTCTTTACTTAACAAATCATTATTATTTATGCTTCTTTTTACAATAATAAGTTCTTTTTTGGCTTATATTATTGTTGTTAAAGCATATGATAATTCTTCGGAAGAATATTATTATACTGAATAGATGTTTTAAAGTTTTTTATGATTATGATATCTAAAAATAAACTTGTCGGACAACAAGAGGGAGAAAATATTTTGATTATTCATGATGTTAGAAGTGTTACAAATGTAGGTGCAATGTTTCGTACTGCTGATGCAGTAGGTATAAATAAAATTTATTTAACAGGGTATACTCCTACCCCCATTGATCGCTTTGGAAGAATCCGTAAAGATATGGCAAAGTCTGCACTAGGAGCAGAAGAGTATGTAAAATGGGAATTTAAAAAAAGTTTACCCGCCCTTTTGCGAAGCTTAAAGCGGGAAAAATATTTTATTATAGGTATAGAGCAAGATAAAAACTCTGTTAATTATAAGAAAGTGTCCGCCAGAGGCGGACCAGCCTTCGGCTGGAAAGGAGGTTTGGTTTTTATAGTGGGTACTGAAGTGACAGGTATTCCAAAAAGTATACTTCAAAAATGTGATGTTATAGCTGAGATACCAATGAAGGGGAGAAAGGAGTCTTTAAATGTATCAGTGGCTTGCGGGGTTGCTCTTTTTAGAATATTGGGAACATAAAATAAAGAAATATGAAAATTTATAAAGCAATCTATCTGGCAAAGCTTTGCCAGCGAACTGCTCGTCACTCAAGAAAATAATAAATGGAATACCATTTTTATTTTCTAAGCTCCTGTGCAAGGCTTTCTAAATTTTATATTTCTTTATTTATTACTCAATATTTTTAGTGCTTCACGAATTTTTGTATTTGTGTTTGCGTCAGATGAAACATTTTTTAAGGCTTCACGTGCTTCATTTTGAGAGTAGCCGAGAGATTTGAGAGCTTCTAATGCATCTAGCTCGTCTCGAAGGGAAGCACTAGTCATTTTTTCTCCAGTTTTATTTTGCATTTTATCTCTGAGTTCTATTATTATTTTTTCTGCAGTCTTTTTTCCTATACCAGATACCTTTGTAAGATATGCTGTGTCACTAGTGCTAATAGCTCTTTTTAATGTCTCTATTGAAGCGACACCTAAAACACTAAGAGCTCCTTTTGGACCTATGCCTGAGACATTTATTAGCATTTCAAAAAATTCTAATTCTTCACGATTTAAAAAACCATAAAGATCTAATATATCTTCACGTACGTGTGTATGAATCCAAAACAAAATTTCCTTGTCTTCCTTTTTAAGTTTAGATAAAGTATCTGGAGAAATGTTTATTTTGTAACCAACCCCAGCTGTTTCAACTATCAGGAACCTGTCAGTTTTTAATATTATTTTTCCTTTTATGCTTCCAATCATATGTCTATTATAGCACGTGTAGGATAGGTTGCATTTTAGGAGTTTTCTGTTATATTACATATATGCCAATAATAAAATCAGCTAAAAAAGCAATTCGTGGTTCTCTTCGCAAGAAGGCTTTTAATGATCGTCAGAGACATGCGATGAAGGATGTAATTAAAAAAATTGAGAAAACTGCAAAAACAGATAAAAAAGAGGCACAGAAATTATTAAGTTCTGCTTTTGCTATAATAGATAAAACAGCTAAAAAAGGTGTTATTAAAAAAAATAATGCTGCTCGTAAGAAATCTCGTTTATCAAAATTAGTAAAATCCACCTAAATTTTTAAGATCAAAAAATTTTGGAAGGTAAATAAATTTACAATAAAAAAAGCCCCGAGTGGGGCTTTTTTTAGATAAAGTGAATGTTACGCACGTTGTACGTTTGTAGCATTCAATCCCTTTGGGGATTCTTCTGTTTCAAAAGAAACAGCATCGCCTTCATGCAATTCGTCGAAATTTACTCCGACAAGAGAATTACTATGAAAGAATAAATCTTTCTGTAGGCCTTCTCCAGTGATGAAACCGAAACCTTTATCAGTGAGTCTTTTTATTGTACCAGTCATTGATTTTTTTGATTAAGTTGTTAAATACAAAGTAAGATTACTTTAGAAATCGACTCTTTTCGCACCTATTTGTATATTAAGTATAGCACATATTCAAAAAAATAGCTAATTCTTCACCTTTTATCTCTCTAAAAGCCCCTGATTTAAGGTTCCCGAGCTTAATATTCATTATTCTTTCACGTTTTAAATCAGCAATTTCTTGGAAAAGAGCTGAGCACATTCTCCTTATTTGATGTTTTTTGCCTTCAGTTAATATTACTTTAAAAGTAAAATCATTTATTATGTTTACTTTACATTTTTTAGTAATATATCCTGTCTGCGCAGGCAGGCCCTCGATATTTACTCCAGCTTCCATCTTTTGTTTAAAATTTGAACGTAATTTATTTGAAGTTTTAACTGTGTATTCTTTTTCATGAGAATATTTTGGGTTCAATAATTGATCTGTGATACGTCCATCGTTTGTCAGTATAATAAGTCCATGGGAATTTTTATCTAATCGTCCTATTGGAAAAACATCTTTTTGTAGAGTGGTATTTTTTAGGTCTTCTTTTATATCATGTTCTCCTTTTTGTTGGGAATGAGTGATAGTATCTATGGGTTTATTGTATGCAAAGTAAACATAAACTTTAGAATTTTTATCTCCTTTTATCTCTACAATATCAGATTCATTTACACGACTACCGAGTACTGCTAATTTATTATTAATAAAAACTTTCTTTTTTTCTATTAGATCATCAGCTCCTCTTCTGGTAGAGATTTTTTTCCAAGCTAGATATTTATTTATTCGCATTGGATATAAATTTTCCATTTGAGTAATATTTAACAGTATAGCATTAAAACAAAAACCACTCCGATCTAATTGGAGTGGTTTTTGTTAAAGACTTTTAGATATGATCTTTATCTATGTTTTGTGGGATAAAGACTGTTCTAGGTCCGTAATATGCTCTCCTTACAGCGAGGATAATTAAGATGATTAATAAGATAAGTAGAAGCCATCCCAATATAGAATTTGGCAAGAAGCCATTTCCGAACAAGAAAGCTAATGCTCCTAGTTGGATAGTTCCTCTATCTTCTATAGTGTTTTTTGCATAAGCGAAAACTTCTTCTTGAGTATTATTATCAATGATAGTATATGCAAGATTTGCTGTTACTACTACGATTTTGCCTATTTGAGCATCAGTCGTTACTCTGACTGTTACACGGACACTACCTTCTTCTTGTGGGTTGAGATATCCGATATTAACAACTACAGTGCTATTTTCTGTAGAAAAGTAACCTCTACTTGTTTCCATAAATTCTAATTCTTTAGGTATAGAAATTTGTAGGACGATATCTCTCAAATTTCTTGAAGAAACATTTTTATAGTTAACAATATATTCAACAATATCTCCTCTCATAAGTATCTCATTGCCTCGATTTTGGTTAACACTTAAGAGAACTAAAGATGGTCTGGAATTTCCGACATTATCATTTGTGTTAGAGACTACTGTCACATTTCTATATACAGTATTTGTATTAGTGGCCGTATTGGTGTAAGTAATAGGGTTCCCAGTTCTAAAGCTAACGATACTACCGACAGAGGTTCCATATTCATTGGTTACTACTGCACGGTAATAATAGGTTGTATTAGAAGCGAGGTTAAATACACTTTCAAAGTAGGCATTTGTTTGATTATTGCCTATATTTTTATTTGTAGTCATGTTTCCGAGATTTTGAGTTCTTCCATATTCGAAGTATCCACTGACATAAGTACTGTTATTATTGTTTACTATAGCGAGACCATTTAATCTAGCACTTGTTTGTCCGATGTTTGTGGCCATTGTGGTCACAGCAGTTGGTGCGCATGTCTCAAAACTACAATCATCCACTTGGGAACCACTTTTTGTTCTGAATGATAAAGTATTCCCGTAATCAGTGCCATTATTATTTTCTGCTACTGCTCGAAAATAATAGGTAGTATTTGGGTTGAGACCATCAATTGAATCTTCAAAATTTCTTGAGCTTGTACTCCTACTTGATTTGTCTGTTTCACTGTATAGAGAACCACTTCTAGTCCCCCATTCAAACCATCGTCTTGTGCTTTCTCCATTTGTATCTACGTAGCCTCTTAATGTTGCGGAATCACTTTCAATATCTGTAGCAGAATATGTGGTCACATCTGGTTCATCGTTATTATTGTTATTATTATCTTCATCAGTTGTGAAAGTTTTTTGATTACCATAAACTTTTTGGCCGTTATTGTTTTGTGCTACTGCTCGGAAATAATAAGTTTCATCACTGTCTAATCCCTCTAAATCATAGTCGAAATTAGTACCACTAGTGGATCCATAATTTATATGATTTGTATGATTACTATAATTACTATTAGTACCCCATTCAAACCAAGCTTCTACATTTGAACCACCATTTGAATCAACAGAACCGTTTAAGGTTGCACTTTCTTCATCAATATTTGTAGCTGCTTTTGTTGTAACTGTTGGTTCATTGTTTTGTTCATTAGCAGTAAAGGTAGAATAAATTGTACAATTAGAATATATAGGGCCAGTAGTGTAAGTATTACCAGACAATGAACCATTACAACCAGAAACCGAATTTATGCTGTATCCATTATTTGCACTAACATAAAATGTAGTTGTGCTTCCTGAATTAACAATTGTTAAACTTGGAGAAATATATCCACCATTTCCAGCAGTTGCTGTGACTGTGTAAGTAGTTGGTTGATTTTGTATAAAACTAGCATAAACTGAGCAATTAGAATTTATTGCTCCAGTATGATAAGTATTTCCAGATAAATATCCGTTACAACCAGTAACTGAATTTATACTGTATCCATTGTTTGCATTAATATAAAATGTAGTTGTACTTCCTGAATTAACTTGTCTTGAACTTGGAGAAATAGTTCCACCTGTTCCCGCACTTGTAC
>PFRK01000008.1 GCA_002788475.1 Candidatus Nomurabacteria bacterium CG_4_9_14_0_2_um_filter_32_10
CCAACTCTTAACCAAAATACAACTGGCACAGCTGCTGGACTATCCGCAACTCTTGTTTCTACTTCTGGAGGTTCTGGTGTCAACAATGCAGGAACTCTAACATGGGGTTCAGGAGGAACATTGGGTACAGCTGCATATACAGCAAGTACTGCATATGCAACAGCTGCACAAGGAACACTTGCAACTAATGCTATACCAAAAGGTATAGGAACAAATGTTGGTGATTTAATATCTTTCTCCGCTGCAAGTACTCCATCTCGAATAGCTGCTGTTGCAACAGGTCAACCATTAATTTCAAAAGGAATTAACACATTACCAGCATATGCAGGATATACATTTGCAGGTACTGCTGCTCAAACATATACATTCCCAACAACAACTGCAACACTAGCAAGAACAGATGCTGCTCAAACATTTACTGGAACACAAACATTCTCTGGTACTGTTACTGCTCCAGACTTTATTGTCACTTCAGGTACTATCTCCGACGCCGACACAGCCTACGTAACCTTCGCTGATGGTATATATAGCAGTACAGGCACATCTTATTTCGCAGGACTATTAAACGCTCGAGGCGGGATTGGGAATGATAATGCTACTTATCTTGCTATCAATGGCGGAACTTCAGGCTATACTTATTTTGCAGGCAACGTCGGCATCGGGACGATAGTGCCAAGTGGAATATTGTCTGTCACTCCTTCTCAATACAACACAGGTACAGCTTCACAATCTTTAACTACGGTAACTGGAGTAGGGACAACTTGGACTAGCGCAATGGTAGGTTCACAATTTGTTTATGCTGATGGAACTAATGGTGGCACGATTACCGCTTTTGGTTCTGCCACTTCCTTAACGGTTTCCACTTCGCAAACAGTAGCATCGCAAGCTTACAAGATAGCTTATACAGGGTTACAAGTAGGAAGCACAGGCAACGTCGGCATCGGGACGACGGCACCAATAGGACAATTACAAATTACAGATACTACTGCTGCAAGTGCAACAAGAGGATTACTTATTACTCAACATAATAGCGGAGTACACGCACCGTTATTTACAACGAGAAAAAGCAGAGGTACAGAAGGTAGCCCCACTGCTGTTGCAAGTGGAGATTATCTTGGTTTATTTGATTGGTCTGGTTATGTAGGTGGAACAAATACTTATAAACAAGGAGCTAGAATTATTGCTATTGTTAATGGAACTGTAACAGATAGTAGTGCAGGAATACCAACAGAACTTGGATTTTTTACAAATCAAGGTGATGGTTCAGTTGGATTGACAGAAAGATTAAGAATCACAAAAGCAGGCAACGTCGGCATCGGAACGACAAACCCTACGGCGAAGTTAGTAGTTAGTGGAGATATTTACCTTGACTCAGGAGCAAATAGAAATATAAAGATGCCTTATCTTAGTTCTGGAAGTGGTGCTGATCTAACCATCGAAGCTCAAAGCACTGACGCTTCGGGAAATGGTGGAGATCTATTCCTTGGAGCAGGACTTGTAGGGACTCCTACCTCCCTTACTAATGGAGGTTCTGTTTATATCTACCCTGGAACTGGAGACTCCAACGGAAATGTAATTTTGGGACATAGTGGTTCATCTGCGATTGGCAACGTCGGCATCGGAACAACGAGTCCGGGAGCTTCACTTTCGATTGGAGATACAAACACTCAAAAAAACGCTGAAATATTCGGTTGGCTTTGCGTAATTTCTCCTGGAAAATACTGTACTGCTGCCACAGACACAGGAACAATTTATGCTGAAGTTACTACAGTAGCACAAGCTGACTACGCAGAATATTTTTATACAAAAGATATTGATCTAAAAGCAGGTGAAGCAGTGTGCGTGGATATAACGGTAGACAACGGCGTAAAACGTTGTGACCGACCAGGAGATGGAAATCTGATGGGTATCGTTTCCACCAAACCGGGAGTACTTGGAAATGTTACAAAAGAAACAAAAGATAATCCAAATTATATAGCAATAGCAATGATCGGACAAATTCCAGGAAAGATAAATAGCGAAAATGGTTTAGTACGAAGGGGCGATAATCTAACTTCTTCTTCTATCCCAGGAATAATGATGAAGGCTGGTCCGGAAGATCCAACAGTAGGAGTAGCGCTTAATTCTGCTAGAGGTTTAATCGATACTATCCAAATAGTCATCAGTAGACGCAATCAGAGTTTGACAGTCTCTCAAGTGGAAGAACAAATTACCAAGCGAATCGCCAGTATGGAACTTGAAGACGAAGTAACACTTTTGATTGATAAAACCTTAACTGAATTAAAAATAGAAGATTATTTTGCTTCAAATGCAGATCGCTCTACTAAACGAAATATAAAAAGTTATACAAATAATGAAGAAGCTCTTGCTCTAGTCTTGAATGTTCCACTTAATACTTTTTATTCTGAAGAAGATGTCTTAAAATATGGAGACACTTCTCCTCTAATAAAGACTCGCTTAGGATTCTTGGCTGATGAAACAGATCCTTTCTTCTTAAAGGAAAATAAAAAAATAGACCAGGAATCAGTCAATGGTCTCTTGATTGCCTCCATCAAAGCTCTTAATCTTAAAATAGAGGAAATTGGAAAAACAGAAACTTTAATAAAAGAAGAAGAAGAAAAACCAAGCTGGTATGAATTAGCAGAAAATCTCTTTAATGATGTTTTTGAAAAAGTGGAAGGGTCAGTACTCTATATAAAAGACTTAGCAGTAAGAACATTAAAAATCGGTAGTCCAGAAAAACGTACAGGTATCACTTTTTATGATGAAGTAAACGGTAATCCATATTGTTTCTCAATTGCAAATGGAGAAACAAAAACTATGCTTGGAGAATGTACCATTATTACTCCCCCTCCAACAGATGAAGGTTTAACATATTCACCAGAAGATACAAATGCGCCAATCATTACACTTGATGGAGAAATTTTAGTAAGTCTAGACATCGGTTCTTCCTACACTGAAGCAGGAGCTATAGCAGTAGATGATGTTGATGGTGAAGTTGCTATGATAATAAGCGGATCTGTTGATACAACCATCCCAGGAACTTATACTATTACATATACTGCGACAGATACAGCAGGCAACACGGCAACACCAGTTGTAAGAACTGTAAATGTTGGAGACGTGACTACTATCCCGACATTTGAACCTATCACCACCGAAAGCGGGACCACACAGGAAACGGTGGCGCCTGAACCAGTATCTACAACAGAAATTATACCTGAACTAACATCCGAACCTACACCAGAGCCAGTGTATGAACCTACACCCCAGCCAGAGGCTGGTCAGCCTTCGGCTGAAACAACAACACCTGAACCAGATTCTACGCCCCAGCCATAGGCTGATCAGCCTTCGGCTGAAGCACCATAATTCTTTTATATTCTTTTAAAGTTTTTAATAATAGTACTTTTCGTATTACTATCAAATTCATATTCAAATGTTGCATCACCTTGAATATGTCCATCTTCATAAGTCACTGAACCTGTATTAAGAGAATAATTTATAAATACAGATACGACATACCATAAACCTCCCAATACTGGTTTATCGGTCGTAATAGTTTTTATGTTTTCTCTAATATATTTTTCAACAGCTAGTATCTCATTTAAATCTTTACAAGATATTTGACCCAATTGAAATCCAGAAGTTAATTTCATTTTATCTTTATAAACATAAACACCGTCTCCCTTATCTATCATTTCTCCAAATAAAGCTACGGCATTACCATCTCCAAATTGAACAACAAGTTCTTCTTTTGTATTCATACCTTCAGCTAAAGAATCCCACCAAAGATTTGCAGTTCTAGCCATTATTTTCTGATCAAGAGGCCCCACCGTCCCTTCAAATTTTCCAACTTTTGAATCTTTTTCTGCTGGATAATTATTAAACTCTCCAGATATTTCTTCTCCTTTTATATCTAAATTAAGCCATGCCTTATCATAAAATCCGCTATTAGTTTTATTAGAATAATAATAACAAAGAGAGAGAACCTCCTTTTCTGCTATTTCATCAACATTTTTAATTTCATCCTCTTTTGTCCAAAAAAGACTTACTAAAACAATACCAATTACAATACAGATTAAAACAAAAAACACGATAATATTTTTTTTCATATTTTTATTATAACAATTACTAATATAATATATATGACGTCAGAAACGATTTTTCATTACTATGTTATTTTTATACCAACCCTTCAATCATTAGTATAAATATGATAATATATTTCTATGGAAGATTTATCGAATTATGAAAAATTAAAAGAAGATGCTCAGAATTTTTATAACAATATTCACAAAGTATTTTCACCAGCACTAAACCAAGATATATATTTCAATTCGGAAGGGTTTAATCATATTGTTTTCAAAGGCTCACGATCTGAAAAAGAAAGACCCTCTCAAATGCTACGCTTCAAACTTCTGCATCTTGCTGTAAAACTAGTAAAACTCCCCACTACATATCAGGAATTTGAAGAAACCTTAAAAGAATTTGAAGTTAAAAGTCATAAGAAAAGAATTAGAAAATCAAAACCTGTCAGATATTGGGGTATTATTGCCATTATTGATAGTAGAAAAATTAAAGTAATATTGAGACAAATTGGAGATGGCGGAGCAATGCATTTTTGGAGTATCGTACCTGCGTGGACAACAAACAAATATCGGGATGCAAAGTTTTATACAACAATGAAAGGTAGTCCAGACGAAGATTAAAATAAACACCAAAAACAAAAATACCACCAACTAAGGTGGTAACTTTGTTATGCCTGCCTTCGGCTTATGAATTAGCCGAATAGGGCTGACGCCCCACAAGCACATTCATAATATAGCAAAAAATACCTCGTAAAGCAATAGTGTTGTGGATTACTCATAACTCTAACTCAAAGTAAAGCCCACGATCATCAGACAACTCATATATTTTTTTACAACCAAATGATTCAGCAACGACAATAGATGGTGCATTATTAGTCAATATACCAAGAAAAACTTTTTTGCCAGACCAATTTATTCCCCTTATACTATTTTGAGCAATTTGTAATTGATGTTTTCCAGCCATAAAATTATTATACCAATTCCAGCGTCCAATAAGCCAGCCCAAAAACTGCCTTTGGTGAGAACCAAAAAGCCCTTACGCTGTAAGGACATTTTTAGTAAAATTTTCGTATGCGCGACCGACCGGATTTGAACCGGCAACCTCCCGCGTGCACTTATCCAATATTTTCATAAAGGCGTGGACTATATCTTCACCATATTCACAAATAATGAACTTAGGTGCTCCTGTATCTAGTCTCTACGGCGCTCCCCCTAAATTAGAGGGTTCCCACGGTATTCGCATATCTAAATTAATAGACTTAGCCTTCACCGTTATCCAGGAGAGTTTCAATCTGTCATTTCGACAAAAAGCTGCAGTTACCTACAGGCGGGTGCTACTAACCAGTTGAGCTACGGTCGCATTTTTATATATTTTTCAAACTTTTCTTTCTTTCTCTCAAGAAACAAAGAACACTTACTATTATACATAATTTTGCATAATTTCAAAGCATTCTGTGTACTGTATTATAAACGATAAAATTACTTCTCTTGGAGAGTCTGAATTAATAATAAAACTTGTGTCGGCACCAGGAGTTGCACCTGGGACCTGCACTTTATGAGTGTGCCGCTCTAACTACCTGAGCTATACCGACATAATTATCAATATAACAAAAAATCTTTAAAAATAAAAGCTTTCAACCCGCGGCTATGTTTTCTATGGCTCCTAAAATTTTATTTCTTAAATGAGTACCCCTTCTAACCTTAACCCTTAATATCCCTTTATATTTTTGCTTATTTTTAAAAGAAGCTTTTTTAAGATTAGTTTTTATAAAAGTTGTTTTTGAAAATTGTTCTTTTTTAACGTCCAAAAAATTTAACCAAAAAGATTTTATTGCTTTTTCTTCTCTCTTAAAAAACTCATTAATAGTAAGACGAAATATTAGGGAATCTTTTTTTACATTCCACAGTTCCAACCATTTAAAATAGAAACGTATCATCTCTGGGTTACTGTTTGTAAAACCAAGTTCTCCGTTTTCATATTTATAACCCTCTCCCCAATACAAACCTAGTCCGATCATTAAAATATCTCTTTTTGACAATTTACCTAAAATTTCCACACCTTCTTGTCTTTGAAAAATATTTCTATTTATCCTTTCTTTTCGTTTAAATTCTGAATATCTCAAAAGACCTTTAACAGATTTTTCTTTGCCATGTGTTTTTATTTTTTGAATCGCATATTCTAAAAGAACAATATCTTTACACCAAAAACTAGCAGTAGATTTAGTTATGCCAAACTTTTTTACAATATCACTTAAGCTTGTTCCATTTTGTCTTATTTTTTGAACTGCTTCTTTTACGTGTGAATAATACATAAGGTATATTATATACCAAAATAGGTACAAAAATAACTTGCATATTAAAATAATTTAATATATTATTATCTTTATAGCGGGGTAGAGAAGAGGTATCTCGTAAGGCTCGACATAATGGGCCCCTCAAAGAGAAATCTTTGAGTGCGTATTCGTCAAATTCGGAGAAATCCTATTCGTTATTAAAAAAATGAAAAGACAATTCCGAGCTAAATTTTTTGATTTAAATCAAAAATAAATGTGTAGAGACTAGATGGCGAACTCCTGAATCTTTAATTTATTTTTAGAAAGGAGATGGTATAGTCCAGACCCCAAATCCATCAAATGATGGAATAGCGAAAGCTATAGTGGTAAGCATAACCTTAAGACTCACGTTCGATTCGTGACCCCGCAACAATTTACCCGCCTAAATTTTTAAATAACTAGACAGTATTTTTTGGAGGTGATTTCTTCCCCATCCAGTTTTTAACCATTGTTCTCTGATAAACGCATCATGTTTATTTAAAAAAGCTTCGTAAAAAATAATTTTAAATGGTTTTCTATTTCTAATAGACTCAACCCTACCATTATTGTGCATATCAAACCTCTTTTTTAAATCAGACGTACACCCAACATACAACTTTTTGTCTTTTAGACTTTGTAAAACATAAACATAATTCATAAAAATTTTGGCGGGTTAAATATACCCAAACTCTTTAAAAATTAACTCATAGAGAGAAATCACTCTTTTTGCTTCATGTAAGGAAACTTCAAAAGATGAACCCTCGTGAGCTATTTTATTTCTTATATTATGTACCTCCCAAGCAGAACTTAAACTACGAAAACTCTCTCTATTAGCATTTTTTAATTTATCTCCTAAATTTTCTCCTTTGAAACCTAACTGAGTAAGCAAATCAAAAAGCATTAAATCAGCCTCAATTATCCCAAGTTTCCAATCATTTTCATTATCTGAGAAAAGATAATCCAAAACTTTTTTCCATTTCTTATTTTTAAATATCTCCTCTTGTAATTCTTCTTTTTTTAAAGCCTTAGTATGAGCAAATTCAGCAATCTCGTGTTGTAAATGTGCATGTTCCTTTGCTCTAATTTCAAACATTCTGATGGTAACGTAAATGATAATAGCAATAAAGAATATAGCTAAAAAAGAAAGAAAAACATAAATGACATCTAGCGTTTTTTCTGTAAAAACATAACTCACAAATTCAGAAAGATGAGTAAATAAATAATCCGGATTAAGGAATTTAGAACCAAGAAATGAGTCTTTTATAATAGGATTATCAGATGTATACATATATACTATATATTATCTCTTAAATCCTTTTCAATGGCAAATAGGGATTCATCCGAAAATAATGGACCGCTAAATTGTATACCAAACGGCAATCCTAGAGATGAAAAACCAGAAGGAATAGAGATAGCTGGAAGACCTGCGATATTTGCTGGTGTTGTAAAGATATCACACAGATACATTGCTAAAGGATCTTTTTTTTCTCCAAATTTAAAAGCTGGTGTAGGTGTAGTAGGCGTCATTACAAAATTTACATCTTTAAAAATTTCTTGAAATTCTTTCATTATAGCTCTACGAACTTTCCAAGCCTTATTGTAATATGCATCATAATATCCATGAGAGAGAACATAAGTACCTAAAATGATTCTCCTTCGAGTTTCTGGTCCAAAACCTAAAGACCTACTTTTTTTATAAGTATCAAAAATACCTGCCTTACCAGTAGGTAGGTTTTCTCCTTCTTTTCTCAAACCATATCTCATGCCATCTAATCGTGAAAGATTAGTAGATACTTCAGCAGGCATAATTATATAATAAACTGCCAAAGAATATTTTGAATACGGAAGTGAAATATCTTTTATTTCATAACCCGCTTTTTTAAATTTTTCTACAACATTTTTAAAATTCTCTAATACTTCAATATCAACCCCTTCTTTCAAAAAATCCCAAGGAATACCAATTATTTTTTTTAAATCTTCCCCTGAACCAGGTTCAGGGGAAACTCCCCTGAACCTGGTTCGTGGGAAATTAATAGAAGTACTATCCATTTCATCATATCCTTTTATACAATCAAAAATTATCTCTGCATCTTCAGATGTTTTAGCAAATGGACCTATCTGATCAAGAGAAGAAGACATAGCAGTAAGTCCTGACCTCGAGACCATACCATAAGTAGGCTTCATTCCTACAAGTCCACAAAATGAAGCTGGTTGTCGTATTGACCCTCCTGTATCAGAACCTAATGCCCCAAGAGCCATACCAGCAACTACAGCTGCAGCTGAACCACCAGAGGAACCACCAGGAACTCGAGATGGATCAATAGGATTTTTTACTGGTCCATAAGCAGAATTTTCAGTCGAAGAACCCATTGCAAATTCATCCATATTTGTTCGACCTATTAATACTGCCCCAGCTTCTTTTAATTTTTTAATTACAAAAGCATCATAAGTCGCAGTATAATTTTCTAACATTTTAGATGCTGAACTAGTTTTTTTGCCCATTATCAACATATTATCTTTAATTGCAATCGGGATACCTGTAATTCTGGTCCCCTTTCCATTTTTTATCATTTCGTCAGCATTTTTTGCTTGTTCTAAAACATCACTAAAAACTTCAAGAAAAATATTTAATTCTTTATTTTTTTCTTCTATATTTTTAAAACAAGCAGACACAAGATTAACAGAAGTAATTTCTCCTCTTTTCATCATATCTCCAGCTTCTTTAATTGTAAGTTCTTTAATATTTAACATGTTATTTTAAAAATTATTAAAAATAAAAATTTTAAGAGTCGTGGGTTCCCTGTCCTTATGTCTCCGAGGACGAAGGCTCAGAAATTTTTGATTTTTAATAATTTTTTACAATATCTTTTTGACTTTTAAAAACCCGTCTTGTGAATCTGGAAATTGTTTCAATATAAGATCCTTCGAAAAAATTGAGGGTTTAACCTCATCCTCCCTCCATACATTTATCCCGACCCCTGTCGGGACCCCGACTATGGTCGGGGTTTCCACACTCTCAATGATTTTCACATACCCTAAAATACCTTCCATATCCTTTAGGATTTGCTCTTTTTCATCTTCATTTAAATCTATTTTTGCAAGCTCAGCCAGATTTTCAACATCCTTAATGTTCATATTAAGATTATACCAAAATCACTAGATAAATAAAGCAAAAATAAACAAAATTATACTTTTTTCGGTATACGCAATATTAGGTTCATAAACCACATTTAGGTTCGAGTGCGAGCCGTGAAAAAGTATAATTTTGTTTATTTATTAACCAAAGCTTTTACTCTATCTTCTACAGGTGGATGAGTACTAAAAAGATTAGAAATCTTTTTACCTAAAACTCCTCTAGAACCAAAAGGATTAACAATAAAAAGATGCGCTGTTGCTTTATTTGCATATTGCATCTTGCTGGAATGATTTGAAA
>PFRK01000013.1 GCA_002788475.1 Candidatus Nomurabacteria bacterium CG_4_9_14_0_2_um_filter_32_10
TTTTGTATCCTTAAATTTGTTAAATTGACGCATTTCCTAATTTAATTAGGAGTGCCATATGTATGTGAACTTATGCAGTTTAAAAATTTTTACTGCTCTACCAAGATCCCTCTAGTCTTAGCTCCAAAAATACCGTCAGCTGTAAGGCCTTTCTGAGCTTGAAAATTCTTGAGAGCAGTAGCAGTAGCTTCTCCGAAATATGTGGTTTCGTATCCTACATCTTGTACTTTAAATCCTTTAGCATTCAACATTTGTTGAAGACATTTTACTTCAGAATTATTTACTCCCTTTTTTAAAGTTCTAGTAAATACTCCACAAGTTAATGGTGATGGAAGAATTCCTCCATTTTTTATCACAGAAAAAATATCACTAACTCCTGATTTTTCTTTTCCATTGAATACCACAGTAATTTGTTGATCACCAAAATTGTTAAATGGATTTGCAACATCAGCTGTAGTAGGATAATTTGGTATTGTCCACGTATATGATCCTGTATTTGGAGCATCCTGAGCTATGACATATGGTTCAACTATTATTGGCATTGTACTTACACTTGCACATAATGGTGGTATCGTATTTAAACATGAAGGAATAGGTCTTGCTATTGTAATTTTAACTGTTGGAGTAAAATCTGGTGATGTTTTTGATAAAGGAGCATTCCATTTTATAGTATATGCCTTTCCCTGATTCCATTTGCTCCCTTTTTCTGGAGAGGATACTAAAAGAGATTGATTTAATATTACATTCCCCACATTTACACTTAAGCTTCTCTGTGCAACCTGATTATTTTGATTCATTACAAAAAATATAGGAGTATAATTTCCAGCTGTATTATAAGTATGAGTAAACGTAGCAGTCTGAGAAGGATTTATTACTGATGGCATACTAGTGGAAACAGGCACCCCCGGCTCATCTCCCCAAATTACAGAATAGCTAAGATTCCCTCCGGATAGATTAGAAGCCGTCACTTTCCATGTTCCCTGTTGTCCAACATTTAATGTTTGAGGACCGGAAACACTGTGAATTATAGGTGTGCCTGAATTCTGAGATATTATTTTAAAGTAAGAATTACTTTTATCGCAGTTTGGAATTTCTGAACCAGAACGACAAATTTGAAGTGTGTAACTTCCATCTGGAACAATACCGGTGCCATCAGACGTCTGGCCGACATTCCAGACATAAGAATTCTGGGATGACCCGGAGCCTGCAAAATTACCTTTGATTACTCTAACGAGAGGTGGACAATTTCCTTCAGGGCAATAAGTATATAAATGAATGTCATACTGTGTAGGAACCGTAGGAGCCATTGAAGGTGATATCACACTATCTTGCCATTTAATAATCTGGGTGGTTCCTTTTGTCCATGTTTCTCCCCCATTTGGTGAGATGACAGTAATTGAAGGAGAAATTGTTCCCCCCACATTCACACCTAAGCTCGTATGTGCACTCTGTCCACTTTGATTTGTAACTGTAAAAGTAGGATTATAATTTCCAACTGTGTTATAGACATGAGTAAAGGTAGCGTTTTGTAGTTGAGTTTGAGAATACCCACCTCCATTCACAGGAACAACTGAACTATCTCCCCAATCTACAGAGTATGAAAGATATTCTCCGGATGGATCAGAAGCTGTCACTGTCCATGTTCCTTGCTGTCCAACATTTAATGTTTGAGGACCTGAGACGCCGGAGATAACTGGAACACCCACAGTGGAGCAAGATAAATTAAATCTTTGCAAAAATAAAAGAGCATCAGTAGAATTTACTATTCCATTACTATTCATGTCCGCACGAATCTTTTGAATTGAAGTAAGAGTTATCTGCCCACTACTTGCTTTCATTATCATTTGATAATCAGCACAAGTAAACAGACTGTCATTATTCACATCACCTAATGTACTATAGCAAGGCATACCTGTAAGATAGCTATAACCGGTGGTGGATGCACAACCAGGTATTAAATTATTGGCTGCGCTGTATGTCAACGCCTCTGCTGACTGAAAACCTACTGCAAATACAAAAGCTAAAACAAAAACTGATATTATTATTTTCTTCATTTTTTTATTTATATTATATTAATTAATAATAAAAACTTTATAATTTTGACCCTATATTAATAATCTAACGTATTAGACATCAAAATTATTACAAGTGCAAGTATATACTCTTTATATATACAAAATAAGTATATTATAAACTATATAAAACATAAAGGTAATTTATCCACAATTAAGCTAAAGCGCCTTACAATCCGTTCCTTCCGGTAAATATTCAGCAATAGCAAAATGTGGTCTATCTCCAACTATATAATGGCAAAGCCCAACAGAAGCACCCACATCTACCCATTTTTTATACTGTACCCAATCTTTCGGAGGAGTAATATCGACAGCTATACCAAGACCGTGATCACTCCGACAAGCAGGAGGAGTTCCCCAATTCCAAAATGCATGTTTCTTTGCTTCGGACTCAATAAATTTTCTATCAAAGTATGAAAGGTTTTTAATTTTTTCTGGATCAATATGATTTTCAAAACCCTCGCACAAATATCCCTCAGTATATGAATAGCCATTCATCCATCGCCAGATTTCCCATGCTGAACGAAGATGTGCCCCGTATTCAGAAGGACGATATACTTGACGAATATAAAGGGGCTTGCCCCATTTTTTTTCAAAATCAAGCACAAGCGGATAAAGTTCGGATACAGCACCGGACCAATCCACTCTTGGGTAAGGGTCAGGTCCATTCCACTCCACATATCCGGGAATTGAAATTAAAGAAAGAAGAACTGTGGCAATAAGAGCTTTAAACATTTATTTTTATAGTCAACCTGCCACGTCAACTGTTTATTATTTACTAATTATATATCTATCAAGTATCGCTTCAAACATTAAAGGCACTATTATCGTGGCATCAGATTCTATAACAAACATTGGGGTATGTTTCGTTAATTTATCCCAAGTTATTTTTTCATTTGGAGTTGCCCCTGAATATGAACCATAAGAAGTCGTACTGTCAGAAATCTGACAAAAATATCCCCATGGACGAACTTCTTTTTTCAAATCATATTTTATAGAAGGCACTACACAAATTGGAAAATCTCCTGAAATTCCTCCACCTATCTGATAAAATCCAAGTCCTGGTCCGTCTTTGGAAAGCTCATTATATTTGTCATAAAGATACATCATATATTCCACACCCGTCTTCATAACACTAGGACTCACCTCACCTGCTTTACAATAACTAGCAAAAATATTTCCGAGAGTCGAATCTTCCCAACCAGGAACAACAATCGGTAAATTTTTCTTTGCAGCTTCCAGAAGCCAACAATGTTCTGGATCACCTTCATACTTTCCTTTCAATTCATCAGATAATAAAATCTGATAAAAATATTCATGAGGAAAATATCTTTCACCTTTTGCTTCTGCATCTTTCCATCTTTTTAATATAATAGGTTCTACTACTCTAAATGCTTCCTCTTCAGGAATAGATGTATCTGTCACTCTTCTTTCTCCTCTATTCAAAATTTTTTCATCATCTTCTTTTGTAAAATATCTGTAATCTGGATAATCTTTATAACTATTATGCGCTACTAATCTAAAAACTGATTCTTCTAAATTTGCACCAGTACAAGAAATAGCATGAATTTTATTTTCTTTTATCATTGGTGCGAGAGTAATACCTATTTGAGCAGATGACATAGCTCCACCCATAGCGACAAGCATCTTACCTCCATCATCTAAATGTTTTTTGAAAGCTAAAGTCGCATCCTTAAAAGCTCGAGCATTAAAATTATGGAATAATGTTTGAAATAAACTTAAGATTGTATTTTCTTTTGACATATTTTAAAGTATAACATAAATTTGTGGTAAAATAACATATATGAGAACAAAGTTAATATATTTTGTGCGACATGGAGAAACTGAAAATAATGCCAAGAACATCAGACAAGGACCAGAGGGACCTTTGACTGAAAAAGGCAGAGCTCAAGCTTTAGCTACAGCCTTACGATTTCCAAAAAATAAAGGACGTCCACAAATTATCATTTCAAGTCCATACGAACGTACAAAAGAAACGGCCGAAATCATTGCAAAAGAATTAAAAATGTCAGTAGAATATTCTAACCTCTTGAAAGAAAGAAGAAATCCTTCCGAAATAATAGGACATTCTGGACAAGAAAAACAGGTCAAAAAGATTATCGACCGCATTGATAAAAGCTACCATGCTGATGACCTACGAATTTCTGATGAAGAAAATTTTGTTGATCTTAAAAAAAGAGCAAAAGAATTGTTGATTTCTATCACTAAAAGAAAAGAGGAGAGAATTATTATGGTCACTCATGGTATTTTTTTAAAAATGGTTATATCTTACATGCTCTATGGGGAAAGACTCACCGCCTCAGAATATAATAACTTAAGTTATTTCAATCCAATAAATAACGCCAGTATGGCTATTTGCTCATACACTACTCACTGGTTCAAAAAAAATGAATGGAAGCTTATAGTTTGGAATGATCTGGATTAAATAAATTGCTTTCTAAACTAAAATATGCAATACTAGCCCTATGCAATTAATAATTACAATACTGCCTTATGCACAGATAATACTTTCTGTAATATTAGTATCAGCTATTCTGCTCCAACAATCTGGAGCTGGACTGGGAGGTGCTCTCGGAGGAAGTGACAGTGATTCCTTCCATCATACACGTCGAGGTTTTGAAAAATTTCTTTTTTATTTGTCCATTGTTTGTGGAATTCTTTTTGCTCTATCCGCTTTTCTCACCATCATACTAAAGGTAAAAAGCTAGCTAAAAGTTTTCTGGATCCCGAATGAAATCATTCAGTTAATTGTTGTTTCGGAAAAAAGAAAAACCATTTATGTCGAATATATTATTATCAAATAAACTAACTACGGAAATCTAAAGATTTCCTATTTCGTACGGGATGAAAAATTTTTATACTCAAATACTTAATTTTTTGCCGTCAAAAAATGAAATAAAAAAAGCTATCTCTCATTTTTCAAAAAGAGAGTATTTTATTTTCTTTAGTTTTGTAATTATACTTTGTATAAGTACATTAATAATACTTGAAAACATTAATAAATCTTTCATGGTAGATGTAGCCATACAAGGAGGATCTATAACCGAAGGTATCGTTGGTACTCCTCGTTTTATAAATCCTGTACTTGCAAATTCTCTAGCTGATCAAGATTTAGTATCACTTATTTACTCCGGATTAATGAGAAAAAATTCTGATGGTACCCTAACACCAGATTTAGCTGAAAAGTATGAAGTATCAAAAGATGCTTTAACATATACTTTTACCTTAAAAGATAAAATCTATTTCCATGATGAAAAACCTATTACCACAGACGACATAATATTCACTATAAATAAAATTAAAGACCCGATTATAAAAAGTCCCAAAAAAGGAAATTGGGATGGCATTAGTTTAGAAAAAATAGACGAAAAAACAATCAAATTTACACTAAAACAGCCCCTTGCATCATTTTTGATAAACTCGACAATCGGTATAATGCCAGCTTACATATGGAATGGTTCACCTATAGAACTCAATGATGCGAATACAAATCCAATTGGCTCTGGACCTTATAAAATTTCAAGCGTCAGTAAACAATCATCTGGAATAATAGATTCATATGATTTAATATCATTCAAAAAATTTATCCTCGGTGAACCATATATAAAAAAGATAACATTACATTTTTATTTAAATGAAAATGAACAAATTTCAGCCCTTGAAAATGGAGAAGTAGATCAAATAAGCTCTATATCACCTTCAGAAACACAAATATTGAAAGAAAAAAATTATCGAATAGAATCCCTAACTCTTCCTAGAGTATTTGGACTCTTTTTTAATCAAAATCAAAATCAAATTTTCACCGATAAAAATATAATAACAGCTATAGATCTTGCAATCAATAAAGACAATATTGTTAATCGTGTACTCTCAGGATACGGAGTTGTTATCAATGATCCAATACCACCTAATATGATAAACTATCAAAAATTAAATAGAGATAATGATATCTTATATGAAGAAAAACTTAAAAAAGCACAAGATATTTTAAGTAAGTACGGCTGGAAAAAAGGTGAAGATGGGTTTTTACAAAAAACAATAACTGAGAAAAAAAATAAAAAAACTATATATTTGGAATTTTCTATTTCTACAGGTAATGCTCCAGAACTTGCAAATTCTGCTTTATTAATAAAACAAGATTTGGAAAATATAGGAATGAAAATTAATGTGAAAACTTTCGAGATTGGTAATTTAAACCAAGGAGTTATTCGCCCACGCAAATATGATGCTTTACTTTTTGGACAAATTATAAATAATGAATCTGATTTATTCGCTTTTTGGCACTCATCACAAAGAAAAGATCCCGGACTTAATGTCGCAATGTATACTAATGTAAAAGTGGACAAAATATTAGAAGATGCATCCATTACCATTGATGAAAAATCAAGAATCAAAAAATATGTCCAATTCGAAGATGAAATAAAAAAAGATAAGCCAGCAATCTTTTTATATAGTCCTGATTTCATTTATATCGTATCAAAAGATATTCAAGGATTTTCTATAGATCATATAATCACACCAGGAGATAGATTTTTAAACTCGTATTTGTGGTATATTAAAACAGACAGTATTTGGAAAATATTCTCTAAGTAACTATTATCAACAAAAAAAATACCTGCCCGCAATGCTTCGCATAACGATGCAGGCGGGAATAAAAACAATGAAAAAAAATAGATTACCTTTTAGTGCTATCAGCATTGATGAAAAAAAACAAGAGACTATACATCTGGATTCTAAAAATATATCTCCTGATATCGGACGTCAAAATACTAAACGTCCAATATCTAAAAAACATACAAAAAGTTCTACTTATCAATATTCCAAAAAAAATTATGGGCAATCTAGAGGTAATAACCGTCCATTTCCCAATAAAAATAGATATAAAAATATAAACGAAAATAAAATTTCTCCCCCCGAAGAAGGAGTCATTCGTATTATTCCACTCGGTGGAGTAGAAGAGATAGGAAAAAATATGACAGCAATAGAAATAGGAAATGACATCATCATAATTGATGCTGGTATGCATTTTTCTAATGAAGATACACCAGGAGTTGACTATGTTATTCCAAATACAACTTATCTTGAGAAACATAAAGAAAAAATACGAGCACTCATCATAACACACGGACATTTAGACCATATTGGAGGTGTTCCTCTTGTACTTTCGCGTATAGGTAATCCCCCAGTATATTCAAGAAACCTTTCAATTTTGATGATGAGAAAACGCCAAGCAGAGTTTCCTCAATTACCAACTATGAAAGAAAATATTGTGAAAAAAGATTCAGTTATAACTTGTGGAAAAATAAAAGTTAAATTCTTCGGAGTTACTCATACTATTCCAGACTCGATGGGTATTATTATAGAAACCAAAAATGGATGGATCGTCACTCCGGGAGATTATAAACTCGACCAAATAGATGGAATCGTATCAAAAGAAGAAGAAAAAGAATACTCTATCTTTGACCGTGCAAAAGTTTTACTCTTAATGACCGATTCTACTAATATTGAGAACGAAGGATTTTCTCTACCAGAAATAAAAGTACATCAGGGACTTGAAAATTTAATAAAAAAAATACAAGGGAGAATAATCATCGCAGCCTTTGCTTCACACATAACACGGTTAGCTCATATAGTAAAAGCCGCCGAAGCTTTGGGTAAAAAAATAGCAATTGATGGGCGTTCAATGAAAACAAACATAGAAGTCGCCATAGAAGCCAAACTCTTTACTCCTAAAAAAGGTACCATCATACCTATAGAAGAAGCAAATAATTATCCACCAAATAAAATGGTCATTCTAATGACTGGGGCTCAGGGTGAAGAATTTGCTGCTCTTAATCGTGCAGCTAATAAATCTAATGCAAAATTTTCCCTTAATAAAGGAGATACAATAATACTTTCCGCTTCTATAATTCCGGGCAACGAACTCCAGGTCCAAAAAATGAAAGATAGTTTAACGAGACAAGGTGTCAAAATAATAAGTTATCGTACTCCAGGTGAAGATTTTGTTCATGCGACAGGACACGGCAATCAAGAGGATATAAAATGGCTTCACAGAAAAACTCATCCTAAATTTTTTATACCAATCCACGGCTGGCATTCAATGCTTGTAAGACATAAAGAACTTGCAATGGAACTCGGAATGAGCGAAGAAAATATAGTCGTCCCAGACAATGGTTCAATTATTGAAATATCTGCTAATGGAGAAAAAATAATAATGCGAAAAGAAAAAGCCCCATCTGGATTAATGATGGTAGATGGTATTTCTATCGGTGATACACAAGATGTAGTTATAAGAGATCGAGTAATGCTTGCTAAAGATGGAATGTTTGTAATAATAGCTCTTGTTGATCAAAAAACTGGAAAATTAAAAAAATCTCCCGACCTAATATCACGAGGATTTGTATACTTAAAAGAAAATCAGGAACTTCTAAGACAGGTGCGTTTAATGATAAAAAAAGGAATAGAAGATACTGCAGTAAAAACAAATCCTGTTGACCTTGATTATATAAAATCTAATCTAGGAGAAACAATTTCAAAATTTTTGTATCAAAAAACTGCAAAAAGACCTCTAGTTATTCCCGTAGTATTAAGTATTTAAAAAATGTTGAAACAAAACAAACAATCACTTAGAGCATTATCTATTTTACTTGGAGTTACATTTGGAG
>PFRK01000052.1 GCA_002788475.1 Candidatus Nomurabacteria bacterium CG_4_9_14_0_2_um_filter_32_10
GGACAAGTAAACAAATCATTTAAGTTTCTTAATAATATTAAGAAACATGTCATTACGTTCATATTCATTATTAAATTGTCCAAAGGATGCAAAAGCTGGAGAGAAAAGAATAATATCCTCGCGTGAGGCAAGGCCTAACGCAGTTTTTACAGCTTTATTTAAATCTTTTATTTTTTTATGCTGAATTTTTATTTTATAATTTTTAAATATTTTATCTGTTCCAGAACCAGGAATAAACACCACTGCTTTACAGAAAGTATTTAATACATTTACAAAAATACTTAAATCAAGATTCTTATCTGACCCACCACAAATCAGAATTATTTTACCCTCCTTCCCTTCCTGAAAAAGAGCTTTAATGCCGGCAATGGTCGCTTCGGACGTCGTAGCATTATTATCGTTATAAACCTTAACACCCTTTATTTGTTTTACGTATTGCAACCTACCTTCCAGTCCTTTGAATTTTTTGACTGCATTTTTTATTTTAGATATAGGAATTTTAAACAACCCAGCCACTTCCACAGCACAAGCTAAATTCTCCCTCTGGTGTTCTCCGGGAACAATAAATTTATAACCTGATAATTTCTTAATATCAGCTATGATCATCTTACTTTTATTTTTTTTATTAATTAATTTTCTTACATGTGGTCGGACAATTAAATAATCTCTCTCTTTTTGATATTTAAAAATATTAGCTTTGTCAGAAAAATATTTCTGCATATTGCCACCATAAAAATTCATATGATCGGGCATAAAAGAAGTAAAAACTGAAATATGTGGAGATATCTTTGCATCACCAAAACCTTGTAATTGCCAAGAATCAAGTTCGGCAACTAATATGTCTCCTGCTTTAACTTTTTTAAGTAGTGGCAATGTGGCCACACCACGTACATTCCCACCTATATGTACTTTTACTCCTAAAAATTTCTCGTTTTGTTTTAGAATTTCATAAGTTAATGCAGTAATCATACTCTTACCTCTAGTTCCTGTGATTCCAATCAATATGACTTCTGGTGCACATTTAATAAACAAAGACACATCCATTTCTATTGGAATCCCATTTTTTTGTGCTTCTTTTATATAAATAGAATCAAGAGGCACACCAGCTGCTTTTATTATCATATCTCTATTCCGAAAGTCTGCCAAGCGATGTTTGCCTAAAACAAATTTTATTTTTATTTTATTTTTAATTCGTAATTCGTAATTCGTAATTTCTTCTACTGAAGCCTTGAGTTGTTCTTTTGTCTTCAAGTCAGTAACTATCAAATCAGCACCACATTCTGCTAAAAATTTAGTATATCCCAAACCACGCCCCAAAAGCCCCAAGCCCATAACTGTAATTTTTTTATCTTTAAAATATGCACAAAAGTCGTTCATAAGTCTATATTAACACAAGAAGCTTGTTCCAAAAAGAGTTTTTGAAAGCCTTGCGCAGGAGATTAGAAAATAAAGAAAATACTCTTTCTATTATTTTCTTGATCGACAAGCAGTTCGCTGGCAAAGCTTTGCCAGATAGATTGCTTTATAAAAATTGCTTTTAGGAATAAGCCTTTCGAAACTCCTCCATATCATCAAAATGATGTTTCGCTCCCTTGATTTCTTGATATTCTTCATGCCCTTTCCCAGCACAGAGAATTATATCCCCCTTTTGAGCCATTTCTGCAGCCTCTTCTATCGCTAAACGACGGTCTGCTATAGTTATAACCTTTACTGTTTCCTCATGAGCTAAATCACTCTTCATATCATCAATGATTTTATCTGGATTCTCACTTCTAGGATTATCTGATGTAAATATAGCAATATCAGACAAACTTGCTCCAATTTTACCCATCTTTGAACGTTTTAATGGATCACGATCTCCACCACAACCAAATACAGATATAATCTTACTATTCTCAAATTTTATCTCCCTTATTGTCAAAAGTACTTTTTCTAATGCATCTGGAGTATGAGCATAATCAATAATTACGATAACTCCACTTTGAGAAACATAATAATCAAAACGTCCACGAGGTGGTTCTATGTTTTCTAAAATTTTATTAACCTTTTTCCCGCCCGCTTCGCTATGCAAAGCATTGCGGGCAAGCATATCAAAACCTAATAATTTGCAGGTGGCCCAAACAGCTAAAAGATTATAAGCATTAAATCTACCTAAAAGTTTCGAGCGAATTTTCTCCCCATTAAAATCAAGTTCCAAACCAGAAAAATCTAATTTTAAAATTTTTCCATAAAAATCTACAGCCTCTGTATCATTTCCAAAACCATAAAAAAACTTTTCTGCTTTGATACTATCTAACATTGCATTCCCGTGTTCATCATCAACATTAGAAAGAGCAAAAGCATTAGAAGGGAGCATTTCAAAAAATTTCTTTTTAGCTCTAAAATAATTTTCTAAATCTTTGTGATAATCTAGATGGTCATGCGTTAAATTTGTAAAAATTCCTCCAGCAAAATTTATCCCATTTACTCTTCCTTGATCGAGTGCATGTGAAGAAACTTCCATAAAAACGTACTCACAACCCTCTTTTACCATCTTGGAGAGAATTCTATTTAAATATATGGGATCTGGAGTAGTACCCGGGCCTTTTTCATCTTGAGATATAACATTGCCTGCAAAACCAATAATATTTTCTACGGTACTAATAAGCCCAGCTTTATATCCTAATGCAGACGTAACTCTAAAAAGAAGCGTCGCCACCGTTGTCTTGCCATTAGTACCTGTGACTCCTATAATTTTCAACTTTTTTGAAGAATTACCAAAAAAATGCCATAGAGCCATGGTAGATACTAATCTTCTTTTTATTCTAAATTTTTTAAAAAACTTTAACATTTTATTTTTTTCTTGGTTTTATTAAGATTTTTCCCGCCTGCATCAGCTTTGGCGTTGGAAGCAATGCGGGCAGGTGTTTAATTTTTTTAAATCTTTCAACTTTTTTACTTGCCCGTCCTTTGGCGTGACCATTTAAAATAATTCTTTCCAAAAACATCTTCTTTGGTCTAGCCCAAACAACCCCATCTTCTAAATGAATATAAATTACCATCGGCTCCAAAGTTTCACTATTTAAAGCCTCCGCAATAACTTTCGCCTTAGTCCCCTTATAATGTTTATAAATTCCCCCAATTTCTAATTTTTGCATAAATTTTTTATTTTTCTTAACCTATCATATATGCTAGATTAAAACTTATTAGTTAATCAATGATTTATGATGCTGAGGAGCATTGATGAGTCCACATTTTTTAAATTTATAGACCTCCCCTGTAGAAGGGTTAATCGCCCCACAAGGACAAGGGTCATTTCGCCCGATGTTCAAATAACTATCTTTGGAAACACCCGAATTTTTTGTATCAGAAAACTCAGAAGGCTCATTATGGCTAGTAATTAAAGTTTGTTTTGGCCCCTCGGATTCGGCTTTAATATTCACCTTATTTTCAACGTTAATAGTCTCTATCAATGAAAAAACCTGCTCCTTAAAGGCTTCCTCCATTCCCTTAAACATCATCAAACCATCTTTTTTATATTCGACAATAGGCTCTCGTTGACCATAAGCTCGCAAATTTACTGACGAACGCAAGTAATCCATCGCTTCCAAATGCTCCATCCAGAGGGTGTCGGTAGTATAAAGAGCAATTCTTCTGACAGTTTCAAAAAATGCTTCTTCACCTATTTTATTTCTTTTTTCCCCAACGATCTCTGATGTCGGGACTCCGATCCCTTCGGGCGTCGGGGCTTTTTTCTCTTTCCATTCTATTATGTCTTTCAGCAAGTTTTCAATTTCTTTTTTATCAGCTTGCATCATTTTTTGTCTTCTCTCATAAATAATTTTACGCTGATGATTCATAACATCGTCATACTCGAGTGTATTTTTTCTAGCATCAAAATGAAAACCTTCTATTTTAGCTTGAGCTCCTTCAAGTGATCTACTAATAAAACCATTCTCAATAGGAACATCTTCTGGTATACCAAAACGTCCCATCATAGTTTTTATTCTTTCTGATCCAAAAACACGCATTAAATCATCTTCAAGTGAAACATAAAATTGAGTCTCACCTGGATCTCCTTGTCTACCAGCACGACCTCGAAGCTGATTGTCTATTCTTCTAGCCTCATGCCGTTCAGTACCAAGCACAAATAATCCACCAACACTTTTTACAAATTCATATTCTTCTACAATTTGTGGATTACCTCCAAGTTTAATATCGATTCCGCGACCTGCCATATTCGTGGCTATGGTCACTGCACCTCTATGACCAGCTTGAGCGATTATCTCACCTTCCTTTTCATGATTCTTAGCATTTAAGATTGTGTGCTGTACACCTTCTTGTTTTAAATAAGTCGAGAGGAGTTCATTTTTTTCAATTGAGATTGTTCCAATTAAAACTGGCTGACCTCCTTGATTTAATTCTTTAACTCTTTTAGCAATGGCTTGAAGTTTTCCTTTTTCACTTTGAAAAATTAAATCCGAATGATCTTTTCGAACCACTGGCCGATTTGTAGGTATCACTATTACATCTAGTCCATAAACTTTCAAAAATTCTTCAGCTGAGGTTTCTGCTGTACCTGTCATCCCAGATAATTTTTTATAAAATCTAAAATAATTTTGAAATGTAATAGAACCAGAAGAACGAGTTTCTTTTTCAATTTTTACACCTTCTTTTGCCTCAATCGCCTGATGAATTCCTTCAGACCATCTTCGGCCTGGTTGGAGACGTCCAGTAAAAGGATCAACAATAATCACTTCTCCTTCCTTGACTACGTAATCCTTGTCACGTTCAAAAATAGCTTGTGCTTTAACAGCCGTTTCCAAATGGTGCACATATTTGATGCCTTTTTCAGTATAAATATTATCAACTCCAAGTAATTTTTCAGCCTTACTTATACCTTCATCAGTTAAAGTTATTGCTCTCAATTTTTCATCTACTTCATAGTCGGTATCTCTTTTCAATTGTTTAGCAATTTTATAAAATTTAACATAAAAATCCTCAGAATCACCAGAAGCAGAAGAAATAATAAGTGGGGTACGCGCCTCATCTATTAAAATAGAATCCACCTCATCAACTATCGCAAAAAAATGCCCTCTCTGGACTAGATCATTCATAGACGTAGCTAGATTATCACGTAAATAATCAAAACCATATTCATGGTTCGTGCCATAAGTTATATCTGTATTATATGCATCTTTACGTGAGCATGGTTTTAAAAAATCATAAACAATCCTAAACTCTCCAACTGTATCTCGTTCTTTATCTTCTTCTATATGTTTAGGATCATACAAATAAGAAACATTTTGAGAATTAATAACACTTACAGAGAGTCCTAAAAAATTATAAACTTGCCCCATTAAAACCGCATCTCTGCGTGCCAAATAATCATTGACTGTTATCAAATGTGTTCCCTTACCAGTTAAAGCATTTAAATAAAGTGGCAAAGTTGCAACATTTGTTTTTCCTTCTCCAGTCTTCATCTCAGCTATCTTACCTTCATGTAAAGCTATACCACCAACAAGTTGCACATCATAAAGTCTAATTCCTAATGTTCTTTTTTCTGCTTCTCTAACTAAAGCAAATGCCTCTGGTAAAATATCATCTAGAGTTTCACCTTTTTCTAATCTATCTTTAAATTCTTGTGTTTTCTTCGGAAAGTCCCCATCTACCAACTTTGAAATATCAGCCTCAAAAGCATTGATTTTAGCCACTATCTCTCTAGTGTTTTTAATAAATTTAGAGCTCGTATCACCAAATATTTTACTATAAAGACTCATAATAGATATATTAACACAAAATAGGGTGAAAACTAAAAAATCCCTCTGCCTTTCAGCTAAGGGATCTCTTAGAAGTGGGAAAAAACTATGCTCGCTTCTTTCCCTTTTTTGCTGCCTTTTTTGCTACCTTCTTTGCTTTCTTTTTTGCTGCCATTTTTTTAGTCGCGTACGCGAAATTATTTTTTTAATTTAGTTTGCAATAATACGACCTCAAAATATTTTATTAAATTAAAAAAAATATTTTTAAATAATTATTGCGGAAACATATTAATTATCTCGCATAACAAAAAATAATACAACACTTTTTTAACAAAACTGTGGATAACTTCCAATTTTCTTTTTGTAAAACAAAATTAGAAAATTGAGGATCCCGTATAAAATTTTTGATTAAAAAAATTAAAGTAAAAAAATAATTTTAAAAATTAGAAATTAATATAAATCATTAATATAAATTAAAAAATTTTGTATAGGATAAAATAAAACCACGAAACAAAGCAAAGCAAAGCAAAGCAAAGCAAAGCTTGGTACGGGGCTAGAAATTATTTTCACTTGAAGCGGGTGATGGCTAAACTCCAACATATGTGCCTATGTGAGTGCGACCACCCGCTACAGATAAAAACAATACTACATCTAAATTATATCATAGTTTTAATTGTCGGGACACTGGGATTTCCCGCCCGCCTACGCCTAAGCGTAGCGATGGCGGGCGGGGAACCCAGAAATGTCAGGATACTGAGAATCGAACCCAGACCTCGTCTTCCCGAAAGACGTGTACTGCCACTATACTATATCCTGTTATATCTTTTTATTTAAGGCTTTTTCTAAAATATGTTCTACGACATGATGCATCTTTGCACCAACAAATTCACAAGATTCCTCGAAATGAGAACCATCTCTCAAGTCAGGCAAAAAATCAATATCTGTCAAAAAGAATCCTCTTCTAGGATGAAAAATAAAATTAGATTTTAAATAGTATTCAACTGCTAGATGTTTATGTAAATTTTTTATAATATCATTTATTTTTTTCCCGACGCTTTCGGTCAGGATCCCGACCCCTTTGGGCGTCGGGACTTTTTCTTCAATAGAAATATCTTTAAGAGGAAAAATATAAATATCTTGCCCACGAAAAGAGGAAACAGAATGTATCGAAGCAACCTTACCATCAATAAATTCTTCTACTAAAATACTTTTCTCATGTTTTACTCCATCTTCTATCGCATCAACTAACTCAGGAAAAGTTTTTACTAAATGTATTCCCATGTTAGAATCTGGAGTAAAAGATTTTACCACCCATGGCGAAGAAAATTTTTCAAAAATTTCTTTAGCTTTTTTGATAACGTATCTTTCTCGCAACCCATCGAAGTCTTTTTGATAAAGAGGTAAAACCATAGACCTAGGCATCTGCACCCCAATTTCTCTCATATGTTTTCTTAACATATCATTGTTATTTTCTAAAACTTTCAAAAAATGCCCCCTCCCCAAATTTGGAATAGAAAAATTATTTAAAGCAATAGAAGCACTAGGATGTTCTGATGTATCCCAAACAATATCTACTTTACGTACTAAATCTGCTGGAATTATAGGTAGGCCATTAGCATGCCAATTACCATTTTTATCAATAAAAATATCAACTGTTTTATATTTATCAGATAAATTTTCATTAATATGTGAAATAATATTTCCCCCTTTTTTCAAAGACGAAGCGTAGTTCCCACCTGTTCCACCTCGTATTATTCCGACTTTGATTTTCTCTGTCATTTAATTATTATAACACACCTCACCCCCTTCCCCCTCTCCATATTACTGGCGAGGGGAATTTCATTATATAATTATTCAGTGGTTAAATTTAAAACAATAATTAAAGCTAGGTATTTAAGAAAAGAAGAGACAAAAGCAGAAAAAATACTCTGGCAGAAATTAAGAAATAGCAATATAGGTATAAAGTTTAGAAGACAATATCCTATTGATATGTATATTCTTGATTTTTATGCACCTAAAATAAAACTTTCTATAGAGCTTGATGGTTCTGTTCATAACCTAAAAGAAACCAAAGAATACGACAGGGAAAGGACAATATATTTGGAATCTAAATACATTTATGAATTAAGATTCTGGAATTCGGAAATAGAAAATAATTTAAACTCCGTCTTAAGTAAAATTAGAACGAAAATTAAGGAATTGAATCACTAAGATTCACCTCACCCCTTTCCCCTCTCCATTTTATTAAAATGGAGAGGGGTGGATGCGAAGCAGACGGGGTGAGGTGCATTAACTAATTTTTTTGCCTAAATTTAGAATCAAACAATTTATATATAGTTATAATAAAATAAGGAATTATTAATGCAAATAAATATTCTTCAAGTGGCATTAAACCTATATGTATCCCAAGTATACCCCCCCCCTGGAAAAGACCAGTGGCCACGCCAAATTGCAAATGAATCCCAAATAACACCAAAAAGAAAGAAAAACCCAACAATCTCAAATCTTTCTTTTCTAGATTTATAAAGATGAATGTGCTTCTTTTTTTCTAAAAACAAAGCAATAAAAAGTAAAATAATAAGGATTGTCAAATATTCTAAAGACATACTTTTATTATAACAAAAACACCCCGCTTGCGCGAGGTGTTTTTTTCCGCTAGAGGCGGACAAGTTGCTGTTCTATGTTTTGTTTCGTTCTTTTTACCCGCCTAAATTTTTTAACAAAATTTTGGTGGGTTAACTTTTTTAATATTTTTATTCTAGGTCTTTCCCTAAACCTGAATACTATCAGGCCGGGCGATCATTCAAAGAATGATTCAGCCACATTGTCATAAAGTTTTAAGTTCTTAAAAACTATTGTGTCGTCAATTGAGCGACACAATACCGACTCAATAAAATCTTAAATGCAAA
>PFRK01000006.1 GCA_002788475.1 Candidatus Nomurabacteria bacterium CG_4_9_14_0_2_um_filter_32_10
ATCTGAGTTATGGATAAAATATTGTTGTTGAAGAAATAATCAAAAATAACAGCAGAAACTGGCCAAGCCAATTCACATAAAGTTGCCAAAGATGCAGGAATTTTTTTCAAACCAAAATAATAAAGATACATAGCCACAGCCCCAGAGGTGAAGACGATGATAGCCAAAGTTTTCCAGACGTTAGGTTCTATTGAAGAAAGTGTTGAGAAATATTTTATAGCGGGGATTAGCATTATGATAATAGTAAAACCAAATCGCAGAGCAGAAAGTAGCCCGTAATTAATATTCTTTAAAGAATATTTTCCGAAAGTAGTTGAAGATCCCCAAGAGAAAGCAGCTAATAAAGAAAAGATAGCCATCATGGTGGTAGCATTACCAAAATTTATTGAAGTTGGGTCTTTAAATGTGACGAAATATCCACCGATAAGTGCCAGAAATGCATAGATATAAAACTTAGCAGGGAAGCGTTCTCTCAAAATAATTGCTGACAATAAAATAGCGAAGATTGGTTGGAATTTTTGAAGAAGGATAACCACAGAGACATCAACAAAACCAGTCAAAAATAATGCTTTAGTAAAGAATGTAGTACCGAGTGCACCGCCAAACAAAGCTACCCAAAAGATAGTTAGCCATTGTTTTTTGGTAATATTTTTGAGTTCAAATTTATAAATAAATAAAAATGGCAGAAGAATAACGAACCCTAAACTGTGTTCTAAAAATACTACAAAGCTAGGTGGTAAAGATGCGAGATGTGGACGTAGGAAAGTTCCATCTAAACTCCAAAGTAAAGCTGATATTACGACAGCCAATGCCCCGACAAAAATTTTGTTTTTTATTTGCATAATGATTTTTGATTATAACATGTTTTTTATGCTAAAATATAGCTATGAGCTATTTATTAAACAAAAAATGTGTACCGTGCGAAGGAAAAACAAAACCTTTATCTAAGAAAGAGACGAAAGTTTTTATGAAAGAAATTTCAGGTTGGAGATTTGATAAAAAATATGGAAAAATTTCTAAGGAATTTGAATTTGAAGACTTTGTTGATTCTATACTTTTTGTTAATAAAATATCTCAAATAGCAGAAGAAGAAGGTCATCATCCAAATATTCATATTTTTTATAACAAAGTATTAGTGGAACTCTCTACGCACGATATAAAAGGACTCTCCGAGAATGATTTTATTATAGCAGCAAAGATAGATGCCCTTGTCTGATTTTTTGTATTGACTTTTTATTCAAAAGGTATAACTTTAAGCTAAAGAAAAATATCTGTGTTCTTAAATAATTTTTTTAATAAACAAAAGTTGGAGGATGAAATGATTGTCTCTTTTTTGATGCAACTAGTTTCTGAGATAGAAAGTATTTCGGATGAGACTATCTATGATTTTAGTCTCTCTTTGTTGGCAGTAAAAGAAGAAGAAAAAATTGTCGGGATTCTAAGCGAAGAAGGTAAAAGGATTTATTCTTTATTAACACTCAAAGAAAATGAGATAGATAAAGAAGATCTTTCTATCTTAGAAAAAAATGAGTGCTTTTCTTCAGTGGAAGAAGATAATCTTGGAAAAGATTATAAAAGAATTATAAAACTAGAAGATGAAATTAGAATTCTCGAAGATATTCTTTTTATGGAAGTTCAGGAAGTTGTAGGATTTTTTTTCGAAGGAGGTTCAATATCTTCGGAAGATTTTAATTTTGCTTTTAGGGAGGGATGGCAAATAGTAGAAGTAGAAATGAGTAATAGAATATATGTAAATACATTATTTTATCCTAATTGATTTGTTAAATTTCTTTTAAGCCCTTGGAAAGCCCTAAGCTTTCCTAAGTGCTTTTTCATTTGTAATCTTTTAGCTGATTTTTGAATTTTTTATAAAAAGGTATATAATATAAGGATGAAAATAACTTTTAGTAATAATCCTAAAAAGACAGAAAAAGAGGTGCTTTTTGTATCTGTTGAGCCTAAGAACACAGATGAAATTGTTAAAGAAAATGGAGTAAAGACTCTATATTTAAAATGCGATGAAAAAGATAAGATGAACTTGAGGAAGCTCTTTTTGCTCGTGCGTAAAATGGTTATATTAGCAAAAGGTGTGAAAGCTGAAAAAATTGCTTTTGATTTTAATGATTTCAAATTTGCGAAAATAAAATTGTCAGATGAAGAACTTGGAGAGATTATTGGCACACAGTTTGATTTTGCAAATTATGAATTTGTGGAATATAAAACGCCGACCAAAGAAGGTTTTAATTTTATAAAAGAAGTTATGATTTTGGGTGCAAATAAAGAAATACAAAAAGCTATTTTGAAAGGTCATACCATAGCAGGAGAAGTAAATAAGACTCGTACGCTTTCAAACATTCCGGGTGGGGATATGACTCCTCAAATTTTAGCTCGAAAGGCAAAAGAAGCTGTAAAGGGTCTGTCTGTAAAAGTCACAGTACTTGGTGAAAAAGAAATGGAGCGTCAAAATATGCGAGCGATACTTTCTGTCGGGCGTGGGTCAGATGAAGAATCAAAATTTATTATTATGGAATATAAGGGAGGTAAAAAAAATGATAAACCCATCATCCTTGTCGGCAAAGGTGTGACATTTGATACAGGTGGAATAAATTTGAAACCGTCAAATAGTCTTCTTGGTATGAATATGGATATGTCCGGAGGCGCATCAGTTATACATACTCTTGCACTCGTTGCAAAAATGAAATTAAAAAAGAATGTGATTGGCTTGATTCCTTCAGTTGAAAATATGGCCTCTGGTAAAAGTTATCGGCCGGGAGATATTGTCCGTTCAATGTCTGGCAAAACTATTGAAATTTTAAATACGGATGCAGAGGGTAGAGTGATTTTAGCAGATGCTTTGACTTATGCAGAAAAATATAATCCGGAAGTTGTGATAGATATAGCGACTTTGACGGGGGCTGCGATAGTTGCGCTGGGAGAGAGAGCTTCAGCGATTTTTACGGATGATGATAAGTTAGCTAAAGATTTTGAAGAAGTAGGAGAGAAGACAGGTGAATATGTTTGGCGTTTGCCTATGTGGGAAGAATATGAAAATGAAATAAAAGGATCTCTCGGAGATTGGACGAATATTCACAATAAAGATTCTCGTTATGGTGGAGCTATTTATGCAGCAATTTTTTTACATCAATTTATAAAAGGCCACAAATGGGTGCATTTAGATATTGCCCCTCGTATGACTTCTATGGCAGGAGAAAACCTCGCAGGGGGCGCCTTAGGTACTCCTGTAAGGCTTTTGTATAAGTTTATTGAGGAATACTAAAAAATCTCAGAAAATAATGTTTTTAAGGGGTTTTGAGCTCGACGGAGCGAAAACTTCAGAATTTTTTAAGCTTCAAAAAATTCGTATCGACAAAAATATTGTTTTTGAGATTTTTTAAAATCAAAAACTCTTTCTTGGTACAAGTTTTTGATAGACACGCATATCTGCAAGCTTGCAGATTGCTATGCTCGTCGCTCAAGAAAATAATAATTGGAGTACCACCTTTATTTTCTAAGCTCCTGTGCAATGTCTCTCAAAAACTGTACCTTCAACGAGTTTTTTCCTTAAAAACATTACTCTCGAGGTTTTTAAAAATTTAGTATTTTGTGGTATAATTATTCTTAAGTTATTATTAGCTTGCCCGCCTTTGGTGTGGTTTAATTTTAATAATTTTATGAATCAAAATAATATAGAAAATCCTGGGAAAAATGTTTTTAGTAATGAAGTTGAAGAAGATTTAATATCATTTTGGGTGAAAAAATTTGAGGATGCAGGAGTCAAAGAAGAAGTTGGACCTTTTGATGCTATTTCATCATGGAAAGAAGATCCACGTTCTACTGTTGGGTATGGAGAACCAATACTTGTAGACGTTGTTATAGATGGAAAAAAAACAGATGTGTATCGTGCTAGCTTTGGGGAAAATAATGAAGAACATAGTATTTATTTGCATGTAAAAGAATCCCGTTAGAGATTACTCATGTTCCATTACACATATATATTAAAAAGTCAGAAAGATGGTAAAATTTACACGGGGTATACGAAAGACCTACGGAAGCGCCTGGATCAGCACAATAAGGGTTTATCAACGTATACAAAAAATAGGGGTCCATTTGTTTTGATATATTACGAAGCGTGTTTATTGGAAAGTAAGGCGAGGTCGAGAGAATTATATTTAAAATCAGGTATGGGTAAGCGGTATCTAAAAAATAGACTAGGCGCTTCCTATCTCTAACGGGATGTTTCAAAATTTTTTACTAAAAAAGATGTTAAAAGCAAAAGGTGTGCCGGAGGGGCAGATTGATATGTTCGTCGGCATGATGGAGAAAAATCCTAAACTTTTTCAAAAACTTGCCTTAGAAGCACGAGAAAAAGTAAAAAGCGGAATGGATCAAACGAAAGCCAGTATGGAAGTGATGAAAAAATACGAAGAAGAATTAAAAAAATTAGTATAAAAAAATGGAAACTTATAACTGGTATTCACAACTTATTAAACCTACTTGGGCTCCACCGTCTTGGCTTTTTGGTCCAGTCTGGAGCGTGCTTTATGTTATTATTATTTTTTCTTTTGGTATAGTATTTTATAAAATTTTCAAAAAAGAATTGCCAGTAGTTATTTTAATTCCTTTTGTTTTAAATCTTATTTTTAATTTATCTTTTACTTATTTTCAGTTTGGTTTAAAAAGTAATATTTTAGCAGCAATAGACATAATTTTAGTTTTAATTACTTTAGTTTGGGCTTTAATTATTATCTATCCGTATATTAAATGGGTGGCTATAGTAAATATTCCTTATCTTCTTTGGGTTTCTTTTGCTACATTTTTGCAACTTACTATTACTTATTTAAATAAATAAAATATGGTCGGTATAATTTTAACTGCTATAGGGACTTTTTTAGATGAAGTAGCTTCATCTTTCGGTAAATGGGAAATAACACATAAGAAAGAAAATATTTATACTTTTGGTTTTTTAAATACTTTTTGGCTTCTTATTGTATTTATTATTATTTCTCTTATTAAAGATAGTTTTTTATTTAATATAGATTCTATTCCTATTTTGGGATTGCTTATAGTTTTGGAGTTTGCACAAGCTTATTCTACTCTTCATGCAATAGAAGAGGCAGATCGTAGTACTTTAGGTTTTATAATGATAAGCACTATTCCACTTTTGTTAGTTGTAGATAAAATTTTAGGATATGAGATAGATATTTTTAATATATTTGGTATATCTATAATAGTTTTAGGTCTTTTAATTTTATTATTTAATCATGGTATTAATAAAAAAGGAATTGGTTATGTTGTTTTTTCTTCTATTAATGCAGTAGCTACTCTTTCTATTTATAAATATTGTATTACGAATTATAATTCTGTAGAAGCTCAGCAGATTATAACCTCTATATTTTTGCTTTTGTTTTTATTTTTTATGTCTATTTGGAAATTTAAACAGAATCCATTTGATTCTCTTTTCAAGAAAGAATTATTAGTACAATCTATTTCTAATGGTTTAGGTGGTGTCATTATAAGTTTTGCATATCTTTTTGCACCGGCATCTATTATAACTAGTGGAAAGAGAGCCTCTTCTATATTATGGTCAATAATATCGGGTAATAGATATTTTCATGAAAAGCATATAATAGTTAAAATTATTTCTTTTGTTTTTATTATTATAGGTTTAACATTTTTAGTGTTATAATATAAAGGTAGAAATTGAAATTATAAAAGATAATATGAGGAATTTTTTGTTTCTAAATTTTAGATGAATCTAAATTTATACTTCCATCTTCCGTAAATTTCTTGGACATTGAAGTGATGAAAAAATACGAAGAGGAGTTAAAGAAATTAGTGTAATTTAACACCATTGTAATTTTTGTTGAAATATGCTAAGATTGTTACTGGAAAGGGGTTTAAACACCCCTTCCAGTAACTAAATGGATAAAATACTAACAAAAGGCGAATATTTAGAGGTCTTATTGAGATCTACAAAAACCATCTTCTCTACAAAAGATGTAGCTTTGTTATGGAATGAGAACGATAACAAGATTGTTACTGATAGATTAAAGAAGTATGTAAAAGCCGAAAAGTTAGTTAGACCGTATAGAGGATTATATGCAAAAGATAAAAATTACGACCGATTTGAATTAGCGACTCGTATCTACACTCCCTCATACATCAGTTTTGAAACTGTCTTAACAAGGGAGGGTGTAAATTTTCAATACTACGGAAATATTTTTGTTGCGTCATATGTAAATCGAGAAATCAGCATTGGTGAGCCCGCCTTCATTAAAACTTTGGCGGACAAGCAGAAAATCACATTTGTCCGGATGAAAGATTATGTCTTAAGTAACACTGTCGGGATAGAGCATAAAGATGGTTATGCAATTGCGACACGAGAGCGTGCATTTTTGGATCGTGTATATGTAAGCAAAGATTATCACTTTGATAATTTATCTAATTTGAATTGGGATAAAGTATTTGAGATTTTGCCCATCTACCACAACAAACGCTTAGAAAAAAAGATAAAAGAATACTTTAAAAGCTATCAAGATACTCAAATAAACAAATAATATGACATTAGACTACTCAAAACATAAGAATATCTTGTTGCAGATTTTGAAAGATATATATTCTGATACCTCTATTGCCCCCTACTTGGGATTTAAAGGCGGGACCGCTGCCATGATGTTTTATGATTTGCCGAGAAATTCAGTTGATATCGATCTTGATTTGTTAGATGAGAAGAAAGAAAATGAAGTCTTTGAGAAGATAAACAAGATTGTAAGTAATTATGGAAAGATTACAGACTCTTATATGCAGAGATTTAACTTGAGAAATGTTATCTCATACGATCCGAAGGCACAGAATATTAAGGTTGAGGTAAATCGCAGACAGTTCGGCTCAAAATATGAAATGAAAACATTGTTGGGTATTTCTATGCTCGTCATGGTCCAAGAGGATATGTTTGCTCACAAGTTGATGGCGATGCTTGAGCGAATTGGTAAAACAAGTCGAGATATTTTCGATGTAGAGTATTTTGCCAAGAATAACTGGCTTATTAATCGAAAGATTGTAGAAGAACGATCTGGTGTTTCTTATAAAGAAGCATTGGAGAAATGTATTGAAGTGCTTGAAAAGATGGATAACAAGCATATCTTGGATGGTCTTGGTGAGTTATTAACAGATGCCCAAAAGGATTCTGCACGTGCGAAGTTAAAAGCAGATACCATCTTCATATTGAAAGTGATGCATAGTAGCGAGAAATAATTTATGGTAAACAGCAATCTTACAAATGCAAAAAACCTCACAAGAACTGTTTTTGTAAAATTAGCTTTGTGGAAAAATTTTGAATATACCTGTCGGGTGTCCGACACCCGATGGAACGAAGAAGAGTTAAAAAAATTAGTGTAAAAACATGGACCAAATAGAACAGATAAAAAAGGATATACAGGAAATCAAAGAAAGAAATACTCGAGTAGAGAAAGATAAAGCTTGGGAAACGAGCCTTTCCCGTAAAATTCTCATCACTATTTTGACTTATATCGTTGTCGTTTTATTTTTCTACTTTGCTGAGCTTCCTAGCCCATTCCTAAATGCAATCGTTCCGACTTTAGGTTTTGTATTATCAACCGCTTCGATTCCGTTTTTTAAGAAGATTTGGTTGGGTAAAAAATTAAATTAATGATAGAATGCATTTATGGAGAAGCCCTATTACGAAAAGCCAAAATTTAAACTCTATAAAGCAGATTGTTTAGATATTCTCGCTAAACTTCCTGAAAATTCTGTTGATATGGTTTTTGCTGATCCACCTTACTTACTTTCAAATGGTGGGTTTTCTGTTCACGCAGGGAAACGTGTAAGTGTAAATAAGGGCGAATGGGATAAAAGTAACGGTTTAAAAAAAGATTTTGAATTTCATCTTGAATGGATAAAGACTGTTAAACGTGTTTTAAAACCTAGCGGAACACTTTGGATTAGTGGGACGTATCATTCTATTTACCAATGTGGTTTTGCACTTCAAGTTGCTGGGTTTCATGTGCTTAATGATATTGCATGGTTTAAACCGAATGCTTCACCAAATTTAAGTTGTCGTTTTTTTACTGCAAGTCATGAGACACTCGTGTGGGCGAGAAAAGATAAAAAAGCAAAACATATTTTTAACTATGATTTGATGAAAAATGGTACATGGCCAGAAGATGCATTAAAAAAACCTGGACTTCAAATGAGGTCTGTTTGGTCTTTAGGGACTCCAAAACCAATTGAGAAAAAATTTGGAAAACATCCAACACAAAAACCCGAAGATTTATTAAAAA
>PFRK01000038.1 GCA_002788475.1 Candidatus Nomurabacteria bacterium CG_4_9_14_0_2_um_filter_32_10
TTCAGTATATATTTAATTCATTATCAGCTACTGAGTGCCAAATGTGGTGGACGAATACAAATGCTTGACTTTTGATATTAATTTTGCTAGTATATATATAACTTTGGCTTCGGCCTCCGAGAAACCCCCGCAAGGGGGTTTCGTTGTTATATGTAATTTTTTAACTTATTTTTTATAATTTCAAACTCCTCAATAGAAATAGCTCCTATCTTACGAGCAAGTCTCCTTGTATCAAATAATTTTATTTGAGAAATAATAGCTGATGAATTAGTAGATTTTATTTCCACATACCAAGAACCTTTCTTTTTGTTTGAAGTTAGTGGTATACCTATAAATGTATTCAATGTAACTTCTTTAATAACTAAAACTGGACGTTCAAAAAGTTCGTGTTTGCCACTTTGTTCACTCCCAACATTCAAACCAACAGAACAAAACCATATATCTCTTTCAGATACATATATTGGATCACGAATATTTATTTTTTTCTTTAATTCATTCCATTTGTCAAAATTTTTCTCCATATTTTTATATTTTATCATAAAAAAATTAATTATATAAACAAAAAACCACCCCGTCGGGTGGTTTTTAAATAATAAATTTAAAATTTAAATATGTGGATAACTGGAGGAGGCCAGTCCTCCTCCAGAACATTTCGGTTTACCGAAATGCCACTTTTATGTTCTTATAAATTCTCTAAATAGTACCTAAGGCACTATCCGAGGAATTATTGAGCGTTCATTTTTGCTTTTGTTGCTGGGCCAACAAGACCATCAGCTACTAAAGCGTTAGCTGCTTGCCATGTTTTAATCACAGCAATTGTTTTTGGACCCAACATTCCATCAACTACTAAATTAAGATTTAATTTAGCATTCAAGAATCTTTGAAGTTCCATTACAGCTTCTCCTCTGCTACCGTTCTTTAGAACTGCAGAACCAAAGTTGTAGCTATATGCTGATGAAGCACCAACAGAATTTCCTACACAAGATACTCCAGAAGATGAACTAAATCCAGTATTTCTATTTCCACATCCTGGAATCACTGTAGCTGCAGGAGTTGTCGTTGCTGTACCAGTATTTCCGACACAAGAAGCTCCTGTACTTGAACTAAATCCAGTTGTTCTAGCACCACAACCAGCGATTGTATTCATTGCTGGAGTTGTTGTCGTAGTTGTTGTTGTAGTAGTGGTTGTTGTTTCTTCGTCATTTGAAGAAGAAGGAGTATAAGTAGTAGTAATAGTAGTGGTTGTACTTGTATGACTAAGTGCATTTACAACTTTACCTGTTCCTGTTGAGAAATATGTTGTGTTTATATTAGCTGCACTTGAACCAGTGAATCCCCATGAGCTAGCAGATTTCCAAGTAGTGCCAAGTTTTAAACCTCCACTTACAGTAATTGTGTTATCTAAGTTAGCAGTTACTCCCGATCCAATTGTCATATCATAACTAACTGCCCTTGCACTTGCATAAGTCTTTTCTCCACTACCACTTAATATTAAATTATAATAATTACCAGGAAAAACTGTTTGAGCTCCAGCAAGATTATAGTTAATAGTACCTCCAGTACTTGCAGTCAATGTTCCAATCTTTAAAGCATTAACAGTAGCTCCATCAAGATATAATGTCCCAGTATTTTCAACAATACCAGCATCCCCAACACCAAAAGTACCGGAAGCAGTCATTGTGCCAGAGTTTGTAACGGTTGATGTTGCGTTTAGAGTAATAGTCCCGGAAGCAGTTGCAGTACCGGTATTTGTGAGTGCTCCTCCTGCACTAACACCTAATTTAGCATTATTTTCATTACCACTAAAAGTAATTCCAGTTGCACCTCAAGCTTGAATTGTTCCAGTACTTGCTGTTATGTAAGTTTCTCCAGTAGAATCACCTCCTATTATAGTGATAGTACTAGCTAAAAGTACACCTCCTCCAACATTAATTACTTGATTCCCAGCTCCACTTGATCCGTTCATTGTGATATTTACTGCAGCCATTGTAAGAATACCAGTACCTGACAAAGTTATAGTCTGATGAAGAGCCCCAGTATTAGCAGCAAAAACTAAAGTACCAGTATTGGTTAAAGTTTTTGTAGTATCAACTGTAATTCCATTTGCTCCAGTAGCAGCAGGGTCAGCAATTGTTATTCCAACAATTGTAGCATCACCAATAATCTGAAGAGTAACATTGGCAGGAATTGTTAAAGTATCCCCTATCGCTGGAGTCAAATTGCCAGTACATCCAGAAAATGTAGTGGTACCATTGGTAGCACCATCATTCACGCCACCCGCAGTACCATTCCATGTACCAGTTGTCATTGTACAAGCTAACGCTTCAGCTTTATTTACTGAAACAAGTCCAGCTAAAGCAAAAGCAAACATTCCGACTGAAAGAAAAACATTTTTAAATATTTTATTCATATACATTTTATATCCCACTTCGCCAGAGCTTCGTGAGATAAACTAATAATTAATAATACGGACAGGCCTTGTCAGGGAGAATACAAAAAAACCACTCGATTAAGGGTAAATTTTTTGTAATACTTTTTAACCTGCCAGCTCACTCACGATAGTGAGGGCAGGCTGAGGCGTATTAAGATAATTAGACTATGCCCATACCATACGAGTAGCTATTTGTTTAATCAAATTATTTTCAAACAATGCTTTGAAAATTATCTCATCTTTTGATTTAGGATTTACAACTACTATTTTATCCTTTTTAAGGGTTTTGAATATTTTTTTATCAACTTCATTTAGAACTTCATTATGTTTTAAAAAGTTTTCCTTATAATATTCAACAACCACTCCACTTGGTTTTAAATTTGTATCCAAATAGACTGCATATTCGTCTGTAACTTGATGCAATTCAGAATTAGATGAAACTACTCTTGGTGCATAAAAAAGTGAGCCTTCGTCTTGATCAAAGGTAAAAACCCATTTGTCTTTTTCTGCAACAATGGGAATATCTTTTATAGCATTTATTAACTTTTCTTTATTCAATATCTGTTCCATATAATAATTTTGTTTTATTTCTCTCTTTTACATAATCAGGGCGAAATGCAGTGATGATAAATAGATAATTTTTCTTGTACACAAGCACTACTTTCATATATCTTATTTTACCATTAATTTTATACTCATAAAGATAATAAGCAAATCTGTTTTTCCTGTCTGTGTAATCTTCGTATATGAAGCTAGGCTTTTCTACAGTTGCCTTAATTCTATCTAAAATACCTTTTTCTCGTAACTCAGGCCTTTGTTTTGACTTCAAGTCAAACTGCTTTTTTGTAAAAACTGTTGGTTTACCATTATAATTTTTAGTTATCAGACAACAGTTTTTTGAGTCAAACATAGAAGTCATTAATAATGATTATGTATATATCTTAATAATAACATATAAAGAGAATCAGTGCCAATTAATATTTTCAAAAGAGCTTTATATAAATAGAGACGCCCTCAGTCATAATTTTATTACTCGCAAACACAAAAAAACCACCCCCGACGGGGTGGTTTTTTGTTTCCATTTTACAAGTGGGACTTGCCCGCACATCTTTTACAAAGTGAAAGGTGTGGGGATACCCCGAACAAAAACCTTCGGTTTCGTACGGGGCATGCTTTTTAACCTACCGACCTAACGAAAGTTAGGAGGTAGACAAGGGCGTATTAACCAAATTATTTATTTTTTTTCTCGAGATTATATACTCGATTAGAAAGCTGATCAAATGTATGATAAGGTACAAATCTATCTCCTAAATTTAAAATATCCTCACGAATATTTTTAACATTTCCTTTAACTTCTACCATATCTTTTTTTAGCTCACTTACATCTTTCTCAATATTATCAACCTTACCTGTAAGTTTAAACACATTAGTTGCAATAATTTCAACTAACTTTTCTATCTTATTTATTTTTTTGTTTTCAGTTTTCATCATCTCATTTTTTATTTTCTTTATTTATAAATTTATGTTTCTTTAAAAAATCTAATATAGGTTTTCCACAGTCAAAACAAAAATCTTTTTCTCGAAAAATACCAATACCAGCTCTTACTGGATCACCTTTTAATTTCTTTTTGCAAATGTCACATTTGCTAATATTCATAACCTCAAGTATATCACAAGCAAAATAAAAAATACAAATTCACCTCTCACCATACCCTCCTTTACCCCATCCTGCACCTTCCCCAAATGGGTTATTTTTCGCAAGGACTTTTCGCAAGGACGGTCCTTGCGAGACTCGGACAGGCCTTGTCAGGGAGAATACAAAAAAACCACTCGATTAAGGGTAAATTTTTTGTAATATTTTTTAACCTGCCAGCTCTATTTTTAATTATAAAAAACTTCGAATAATTCGGATTCAGAAATATATCTCGAGGCTTGACGATAGATCGCCTTAAGAGTACCAACATCTAATTCTTTGTGATTTGGCACCGTTAGAGTTTGTTTTTAATTATGGAAAATTCTACGCAATTTTACATGACTACTTTCTTGATCAAAAACAAGAAAACCAAAATCTCCTAAAATACTTATGACGTCTTTCCCTGATAAGACTTTCAACTTAGGTATAAATACGAGTTGGCATCTCCATACTAAAAAAGATTGAGGGTGTATTTGAAAATTCTCTATCTGCCATATCTTCTCCCCGAAAATGGAGTTCTACTGCTTCCTCTATATTAGTCTTTAATTCATCAAGGGTTTTGGCTTGAGTTACAATAGGCACAGAAACACCTTCAGCTACATAGTATGTATCCCCTTTTGAAACTTGAAATTGAATTATATTTTTCATACCCACAGTATATCACAAGCAAAATAAAAAATACAAATTCACCTCTCACCATACCCTTCTTTACCCCATCCTGCACCTTCCCCAAATGGGTTATTTTTCGCAAGGACTTTTCGCAAGGACCGTCCTTGCGAGACTAGTCCTTGTTTTCGCAAGGACCGTCCTTGCGAGACTGTCCTTGCGAGACTAATAAAAAACCACCCTCGTCAGGGTGGTTTTTTAGAATTAAATTTCTAAAAACTAGAATTTAATTTTTATTGCTGATTTGCTTTGCCTCGAGACATTGCACCTAGAAGTCCGTCGGAGACGAGACCCATAGATTTCTGCCAAGCTTTAGCAACTGCGATGGTTAATTTTCCACACCATCCATCAGCAACTAAACTAGCACCAGCTTTGTCATTAAAGAAATGTTGCCAAGCTCTACAAGCTTCACCTTTGGTTCCAAGTTTTATTACACCAGAACCAAATGTGTAACCTGAAGCTCCTGGAGCACCGGCATTAATGACTGTATTACATCTCTCTCCAGTCGTCCCGTTGAACATTTGTCCTGGAGGACAGAAAACTTGAGTTGAAGAAGTATTTGATGTACATTTTGCACCATCAGTCGCTCTAAACATTTGTCCTGGAGAACATACTACCTCAGGAGTTGTCGGTGTGGCAGGTGTGGCAGGTGTGGCAGGTGTGGCGGGAGTAATAGAAGTATCTGCTGGTATGGCTGGAGTTGCTATGGTTGTTATGACAAGTTGCGCAGGTTGCTGAATAATATTATGATAAGCTGTGACAGTGTGCGCGGGTGTAGTAGTGATAGAAGCAGCTGCCCCACCTCCGATTGCGTCGTCAGTTTTTACATCAAAATTAGTTGCAGATAATGTAGTTGAAGGAGCGCTACCTTTATAGGTCAAGGTGATGGTGTTGGTGGTTGCACAGGCTCCCGTAACGTCAACAGTCATTACCTGTCCGGTCGCGGAAGATGAACCCATTGTAACAGCACAGGTACCACCTGCGGCTGTAGCAGACCAATTCCCATCAGCTACAACAAGTCCGGCATTGGCAACCGGAGAAGCGTCAGGGGTGGTAAATCCTGTTGGAACTGTAAAAGTTGGACTATCGGCATCTATAGCAATACCCGTTACTCCAACGGTTAGCACTACTGTTATAGTATTTGAACTTGATATTTTAAAACTTACATTTGTACCTCCGTTTATAGTGGCTGTTCCTTCTCCGGTCGCAGCTTGGACTCTCGTAGCAGAAACACCCAGAACCATAACAAGGACTAAAACCAAAGACAAAACTTTTTTAATATTACTCATATTTTTTTATTTAACAATAATTATTTAATAATAAGATTATATTATGACAATAAACATCTCACCACCAAAACGACCTTCGGTGGAAATTTATATTTTTATTATAAACCTAAAAAATTAAAAATGATATAAAACTGTGGATAACATCTACATTACACACAACAAAAAACCACCCCGTCGGGTGGTTTTTTGAATACTTTTTAACCTGCCGACCCTCACGAAAGTTCGTTCGGGAGCAGGCTGGGGCGTATTAACCAAAACTAGTTTAACTCAGCTTAAATGATAACCAATTAGATTAGTTATCGTTTAAGTATATATCGCCGGTCTTGTAGTCTCCAAGATCGAAGGCATATAGAGTATCGCCAGCGGTAGCATTGGAAGTGTCGTTCCAACCAATTCCTGTTATGGCTACGTGAACGAATGTATCAGTTGAAGCCGCGCCATTCACGGTAAGAGTAAAGGTTTCAGTTTCACCTTCTCCTACTCTGAATGAGTTGGTTCCTACTGCATCACCAGTTGAAGTTAATGTTGCAACTCCAGCAGCCATATCACCACCTTGGGTATTACCATCTTCAAAGTAATATGATACTTGAGTAACGGTTGTACCAACATATTCTTCTACGGCATCTTTATCAATGAACATATCAGCACCAAAGGCTGTGACGTCGAATTTGATAACGAATGTTCCCTGATCAGAATCACCTACTGTTGCAGGATCACCAACGTGAGAAACAGTAGCTGTAGCACTATTAAACTTAACTTGAATTCCTGTGTCGTAGAAAGCAATAGCATCAGCAGAAGCAGCACCTGTTAGGTCGGTGATTGCGATATCATCACCATTAGCATCTTCTGCAACTATATAATCAACTTCAGTAGCATCAGCCATAGTAGCTTGCAAGGTATTACCGTTAACAAAAGAGCCAGCTTGGGTATCATTGATATCAGCTTTAACTATAAAGTGAGCGGTGTCGCCGTCATCCATATCAAAGTCAATATCATTGAAGTTAATAAAGGCGGTATCCCCTGTTGTAACTACAACTGCTCCATCAACAGTTGTGGTAAGATCCCCATTGTTTACAGAATCAATTTTAGTTCCATCCATCCATAGAGAGTAACTATTCGCAATAGTTGCAACGGTTCCTGAACCACCTACGGTATTGGTAGAAACAACTTTAACTGCGATATTCTGAATGTTTTTAAGATCGCCATCTGCTTTAATATCAAAGGCGAGTAATGGAACATCATTGGTATCAGAAGTATCGTCTACGTCCACTACGTGAGCATCATTTACAGCATTACCGGAAGTACCGGTAGTCTTGGAAACTTTAAGCTCAAGGCCAGTAGTAGTTGCTATTGTTTCAAAGCTGAAGTTTACCGTAGAAGGCAAATCTCCAGTCGTTGAATCAGTCAAGACTACGCCTGTAGCATCCTGATAGCGAACGTCGGCAAGAATCAAAGCAAAAGTATTGTCTCCAAGATCTCCAGAGTCAATATTGTTTACAGCATCAACAGTCACATAGAAATCAGAATCTTCGTCAGCCTTTATGACTGCACCAGAAAGATTGATTGTCTTTGTATAAATGTTGGTGTTCTCTGAGAAGTCGCCAACATCAGCTGAACCAACTTCTGTTGAACCCTGCCATACTGTTACCTTATCAATGTAATCACTCATTTTGTCTGAGCTTGTTGCATCGGTCTGCTCAAAAGTTAATTTGAAAGCAATGATAGCCAAGTCAGATCCGTTGTCAGCTGTAAAAGTCCAGCCAGCAACTTTTTTGTCGGAATCACCTTCTGATACTTCCTCACCGGAAAGGCTAGAAAGTTCTTGAACATCGTCAATTGATCCTGCTCCACCTTCTAATGTTCCTGGTGTTGGTGTTGTACTTGTACCATCACACTTTACTCCAGTTGTTGGACTGTATCCTACAGTTGAAGTACAACCTGCTGGAAGAGTCGTTGGTGTTGCTGCACACGACAAACCAGTTGTTACACTAAATCCTGTATTTGAAGTACATCCTGCTGGGTAAGTTGCTGCTGCACATGACAAACCAGTTGTTACACTGAATCCTTCAAATGAAGAACAACCTGCTGGATAAATTCCAGGGGCTGGATTAACTACTCCTGAATTAATTTGAGCGACTGCTGAAGCTCTGGACATTGCGCCCATTACTCCATCAACCATCAAACTTCTGGAAGCTTGCCAAATTTTAGCTGCGGCTACGGACAATGGTCCGAATTTTCCATCAGCAACTAAATTTGCAGAACTATAACCGTTAAGAAATTTCTGCCAAATCAAAGCTGCTTGTCCTGAACTACCAGATTGAACTGTAGCAGCATACTGAACGTCAGATGCTGATACAACTGCCTGTTGAGCGTTAGCTGTTGAAGCAAGAGCATAACCTCCTAGAACTACAACTGCTACCATCACAACTCCTAAAAGAAATTTTGATTTTAATAATTTACTCATAATTTTTTTTGTGCCATTAATAAGTTTCGACAAAACTAAGGACACGTTTTTTCTTTTTAAAAAATTTTAAAAAGAAAAATTTTTTCTATCATTATTTTTTTTTCGTCTATAACTTATAAAAATTAATAATGCGACGAAAATCAAAATAATGAACAGATTTATTTACTAACTTCAGCCTGAGGCTAATCAGCCTTTTGCTGAAATACATTGAAAACATAGCTATTCAGTTTTCAATGTGCATTTATTTTCACTAAGTTTTGCTTAAAGATTTTTTCGACGAAATCATAAACAAAAACAAAATAAAAATAAATATACTTTTGCGAATACAGAATACACTTAGATGTGCAATCCGTAAACACTCAACTATTATAATATACAACCTAAAGAC
>PFRK01000037.1 GCA_002788475.1 Candidatus Nomurabacteria bacterium CG_4_9_14_0_2_um_filter_32_10
AGAAATTATACATACCCATAGCACATAAACCTTGTAATTTTGTGCCAGCCTTTTGTGCAGGTACGTCAATTAAAGTTTCACCCGAAAGTGGAAGATTATTGCGATAATCTAAACTTGGGATTACTAAAGCAGAAGAACAATCAAAACTACCGTTAGTTTTCATTTTTATTACTGTCGGTATACCTGCTTTGGCTGTTGTTATTCTAGGAGAATATCCTCCTTTAGCATTAATTTCAATAACTTGCTTGCCATCAACAATATTTACATTATTAATATCGTTACTCAAATTACTATTCCCTCTAGTAAGAAATATTGTTCCTCCTATTAAAATCACGACTATAAAAATAGATATTATGGTTGTTTTCATAAAATTATGTTTAAAAATTAAAAATTGGTGGAATAATACCGACACCGACTAAAGAATTAATTAAATTGAAAATTCCAAAAAATATTACAATGAGACCAGCCGTCTTAAAAAATATTCCAGATTGCGCTTTTTTATGAATTCCAAGAGAACTAAAACTCAAAAGTAAAAGCACTGGAAGTGTCCCAAGTGCAAAAGAAAACATTATTAACGATCCAGTTAAAAAACTCCCAGTAGTCAAAGTATAAATCTGCATTGATTGAGTAAAGCCACAAGGTAGAAAAAATGTTACGACACCAACTAAAAGAGGAGTAAAAGTGTGATTAATATTCTTGAGACCATGAACACGTTTACCAATAAAATTTGGAATAGTTGGCTGAAGTTTTTTAGCCCAAGGAAATATATCAAGGAGATTAATACCAAGAATAAGAAGAACAACTGCAACCAGAAAACTAAGAATAAATGTACTAGTTATACCAAGTTGAAATGCTGAACCAAGAGCACCAATAACACCACCTAGAACAAAAAATGATACAAGCCGACCAGTATGAAATAAAATCTGTGGTCGTACTTTACTTGCTCTGAGTGGAATTGAAAGGTCATCTTCTTTGGCAAAATTTGCCGACATAGAAAGCACAAGTCCTCCGACTACAGCCATACAGGTCGAGACAGAAGCAATAAGACCAATAACAAATGATGTACCATAACTAACTTTTGATGCATTTATTAAATTTACAATACCAAGTTTTTGTAAAAGAATAAAAAAGACAATAAATGCTAAAGCTATAGGAATAGCAATCTTAAAATCAGACCACTTAACTAAATGATTTTGTTTTTCAAGAGATAACGTATAACCATGTGGTTTTAAGACTGTGGATAAATATTCAGCCACAGCTTCTGGTGTATCTCCTCCGCCAGAGGCGGATCCGCCTCTGGCGGAAAAATCTCCTGTTATTTCAACATTAAGATTTTTTAATGATGCTTTTGCACGAGAAATACCCGATACTTCACTCAATTCACTTTCAGTAAGTATTACACATGCATTACAATGCATACCGTTAACATGGAATGTATAAGTTTTTTGCATTATTCTATCATATAGTATCTCTGTAAAAATTCATAATCTACTTCAAAAAAACAATTCATGAAGATTATATATTACATCCCCCACCTTGTTGCTGTTTTGGTAAAATAATTTGAGAAGAAACACTTTTATATCCTTGTGTACTGGAATAATTAATACCTAATATTTCTTCTGAGTTCACATCTTTCCATTCAATACCTTTATTCTTCATATAAATCGCGATAGTTATATATGCATCAGAAAACCAATAAGAATTCACTACCAGAGCAGTTTTCCACATATCTTGTTCACTAACCCCTTGTGAAGCCATTAACTCCAAAAGTCCAAGCATCGCCATACCATGATTACAATCAGGGAAATGAGTTGAGTTACCACAACATGGTCTATATATACCTCTAGAAATTTTATCTACAAGAGTTTGCTGTTCTTTAGTTAATGTGACTAATGAATGACGACTATAATGATCCATGGGCTTCCCTTTAGCTAATGTCCAACCACCAGTGGATGCAAAATTCCCTGCTTCGCTGTATGCTGGATTCATCATTTCTCCTTTCTCTAGAATAGGATTTTTATTAGCTAGTCCAAGCGCCCAAAACAAATTTAAGAGATACCCAGAATTTTCTTTAGTAATTTTTAGTTTGCCATTATTTTGATCCAGAAGAAGTTTCTTATATTCATCAGTAAATTGTCCTCTACTTTCATATATCACTTTAAACTTTTTAGAATCAATAGTTCCGCTATTTATGAGTTGAACTCCAAGATCTCCCCAGACTATCGGCAATGTCACGCCCTGAGATAGAAGTACATTTTCCTCTAAACTTGATAATAACAATGTTTTATCTTGATTATGCACAATACCTATTTCTTGTTGCATTTTAACTTTTAACTCTTTTGTATATATCCAAGCACCAATAATAACTAAAAATATAATCAGAATATTTACAGGAAAAATATAATCTTTTGATAATTTTATTTTCATATATTTAGATAAAGAAAATTAAGATACCAATAATAATCATTACGAATCCTGCCCACAACTTTACTTTACTTGTATTGGTATTTTTCCATTCTTGAACCTTTGTAAGAAGAGTTTTATCTGAAGATATAAACAAAACGAAAACTAAAGGAATAATAAGAATAAGATTATAGAGAATTAAATAACCAAACCCAGAGAAGTAAGTCACTTGATCACGAAGAAGTCCAATCACCATTAAGTATGGTCCCCCCATACAAGGAAATTGACAAATACCGACAAAAATTCCAAGCCCAAATGCCGCCAGCATTGATGAACGTTCCATTAATTTCCCCATAGCTTTTTTAGTGAAAGAAGGAATTTTTAACTTAATCGGAAAATTCGGAAAAAAATAATTAAGAAGATTTATAAGTCCAAAAACAATCAAAAGAGTTGCTCCTAATTTCCCCATAAAATGTGGGGTATTAAAAAGGTGCAATACTTTTAAAATTCCAAGACCAATAAGAAGATAAGAAACAAAAATTCCAGCAACATAAATTCCACCAATTTGTAATATCTTTTTTCTCGTCATTTGCATTCCAAAAAGAAAGGCAATAGTTATAAGAAGGATCGAAAACGAACAAGGATGGACACTATCTAGAAGCGCAGAAATTAACATAAGAGGCAATAACCACGTTCCTTGTTTACTAATGCTCCAGATTATAGATGAAGTTGCAGGATTATTTTTTAGAATAATTATGCTAATAATAGCAATAAGCAAGATACCAATTGTAATTATAATTTTTTTCATATAATTTAAGGTGTTACTCTCGCTTTAATCTCAAACTGAAGTTTATTACCTTCAGAATCTTCAAGATAAATAAATCTATCAATCATTCCAACACCAGCTGGACCATGAGCGTTAGGATCATATATAACTTCAATATCTGCAGACTCTCCAGCTTTTATTGTTTTATTTAATTTTGGAACAACTCCCATACCTTGCATACCAAAAGGACCATTTTTATTTCCACCAGGCTCTATAAAGTAAGCACGTGTACACATACAAGAAGTAGTTAAACTCGGAATTAAAATATCTAGACTAGTTCCATTGGTAACTTTAAATGTTTTACTTACATCTCCATCTTTCATAGAGATTGTACCAAAATCATAGAGTATCTCTGATGTAATTAATCGGTCTTTTATTTCACTTATTTTACTTACTTTACTAGAATCACTAGGTAATGTTAATGACATTATATTTTTACTACCCCCATACATAAGTAATAACAATGCACCCAAAATAGCAAGTATCCATATAATTATTGTTTTTGTTTTCATAAAATTTAAATTAAAATTAGATAAGAAAAAAATCTTTGACTAAAAGATTTTTTAAACACCTAAAAAACCCCAAAAGAGCAATTAAGGTGAAAATTATGAAAAAGATGGACTATTTTCTAAAAGAGAAAGCCAATTAATTATTCCTTGTTGAAAAGTATATAATTTTTTATTATCCAGAGGATATTTCCATCTATAAAAATATCGTTTTTGATTTGAAGAGTTTTGTTCATTAAAAAAATATAAAATTATTCCTAGTATTAAGAAAGAAAAAATAAAAAAAGTCGAAAAAGTTATATTTGAAAATTGATGCCAATCATTTATATGATCAAGAATGTTTTCACATATTGAAGAACCATTTTGAGTATAAGGACAATTAACCATAGAAGTTTCAAACATATGATTGAATTCAAATAAACCAAAAATCCCTACACCTATGTAGGCAAGTAAAATAAAAATACTAATTAAAAATTTTTTATTTTGTAAAATCATACTAATAACTATATTCTTAACTCTTTAATTTATTTTAATAATTTTTATATAAAAATCATTTTGCATTATTGATAATATTTTGAATAATTTGGTCAATTTCTTTTGGTCTTTCACCTAAATCAACTTGCGGAAAAAACTGATACAAAATAATCGGCCGCATCCCAGAAATAAAAGTCCATCCATCTTTAGTATAGACATTTATTTTGCAAGGCAAACAAAGACCAAGTTTTATATCTTTATCCAAAAATTCATTAGCAAACTTTGCGCTACAAAATTCAATAATCTTGAATGGTTCTCTTTGAAAATCTTTTTCCCTTAAAGTTTCTTGCACATTATGAACATACAAAACTCGCATACCAGCTTTGACAACTTCATCTTGCACCCTTTTGACTATTTCGTCAAAAGTTTTTATTGTAGTTATAGTGTAATCAAATTCCATAAATTTTATATATTTAATTATAATTAGTTGCTCAAATCTTTTTTCTTTTCTTCAAATTCTTTTTTTTCTATTTCACCTTTAGCATATCTCTCTTTCAAAATATCCAATGCTTTTTTACTACTATCTATTCCATTTGTTTTATTATTACGAACAAGCCAAACAATAAAATAAATAATTACTGCCCAAAATAGAATCATCATAATTCCACCCCCAAACCAACCCATCATACTATCCCAACCACTATAACCATTATATATTCCGTACATCATAATTTTTTTAAATTAATTAATAATCTTTTTTTACCTCTTTTAATAAATTTCGACTTTCATAATTTCTTACTTTTAATACGCAAAGAATTTCCGACCACAGAGACAGAAGACATCGCCATTGCAAATCCTGCAAAAACTGGACTTAATAACCATCCAAAAATTGGGAAAAACAACCCACCCGCTAGAGGAATACCAACAATGTTATAAATGAATGCCCAGAATAAATTTTGTTTAATTCCTCGCATTATTATTTTTGAAAGACTGATGGCTTTTACTAACTTCGAGATGTCTCCATGAAGTAATGTTATACCAGCACTTTCTATCGCTACATCTGTCCCCGTAGCCATAGCGATACCCACATCAGCTTGTGCGAGAGCTGGAGCATCATTTACTCCATCCCCTGCCATAGCTACAACATAGCCCTTACTTTGTAATTCTTTTATTTTATTTAATTTATCTTCTGGCATCACTTCAGCCACAATTTCATCGATCCCAATTTGTTTAGCAATATATTCTGCTGTATTTTTGTTATCTCCTGTAAGCATTACCACTTTGATATTGAGTTTATGTAAATTTTTTATTGCTTCTATCGCTTCTACTTTTATTGCATCTGCTACCATTACTACACCTAAAACTTTTTCTTTTGTAACCAAAATTACAGGTGTTTTTCCTTCTAAAGTTTCTTTTTCAATTAAAGTGGTATCAAAAGAAAGATTAAGATCTTTTATAATTTTCGTATTACCTGCAAAATATTCTATTCCATCAATTAACCCTTTTAATCCTTTGCCTTTTATAATTTCAAAATTGCTAATGTCTTTTATTTTTATATTTTTTTCTTTAGCATAATTCATCACTGAGTGGGCAATCGGATGTTCCGATTTATTTTCAAGCGTCGCAAGGATAGAAACAAGTTCATTATTATTACTATTTGAAAAATTATTAATCGAAATAAGTTCCGGTTTCCCACGAGTAAGAGTCCCCGTTTTATCCACCACTACCACATCTACACTTCCAAGTTTTTGAAGAGTACTAGCATCTTTGATAAGAATTCCTTCTCGTGCTCCACGACCTACTCCTACTATGATGGCCGTTGGAGTCGCAAGCCCTAGCGCACAAGGACAAGCAATAACTAAAATACTTACAAAAGAAACCAGACCATAAGATAATGCTTGAGAAAATTCAAAATATTGTGTACCTATCAAAAGCCATAGGCCTAAAGCTAAGAAAGAAAGAATTAGAACTACAGGAACAAATATACTTGAAATCTTATCAGCCAGAGCTTGAATCGGAGCCTTACTTCCTTGAGCTTCTTCAACCATTTTTATTATATGCGCAAGCATAGTTTCGGAACCAACCTTTGTCGCCTTAAAAGTAAATGAACCTGTCGTATTTATAGTTCCAGCAACGACAGTATCATCAATATTTTTTTGAACTGGCATTGGTTCTCCGGAAATCATAGATTCATCTATGTAAGATGTTCCCCCTACAACAATACCATCTACTGGAATGCTACTACCAGGTTTTACAATAATTAAATCCCCATGGACGACTTGATCTATTAATATTTCTATTTCTTTACCATCACGTATTATGAGAGCAGTTTTTGCTTGAAGATTCAAAAGTTTTTCTATTGCATCTCCTGTTTTTATTTTTGAGCGAGTTTCTAAATATTTTCCAAGTGTGATAAAAGCAATAACTACAATAACAACATCATAATAGCTTTGATTAACATTTATAAAAGAACTAAGACTCTCCTCAAAAGCACTAATAACAAAACTATAAATAAAAGCCACCAGTGTCCCAAGACCAATAAGTGTATCCATATTGGCATAACCTGTACGTAAAAATCGATACAAACCAAGTAGATATGGTTTACCTACTACAAAAAGTGTATATGTAGCCAATACTGGTAAAAGATAATGAAAAAATTCACTCCAAAAATAAGGAATCTCTGGTATGAGCTTAAACTGAGCAAGAATATCGAAGCCCATAACAAAGACACTTATTATGACAATAGGAATAAGAGACAAAAGTTTATTTTTCATGTCTTTAAGTTCAATAATTTTTTCATTTTTCGTTTGGCTAAAACCTAAGTGCTTAGCATGTTTATCTAAAGACATACTCATAGATTCTGCTGTAGATGCCGTCGGAATAATTAGTGAATAGCCGAGTGGTTCTATGTGTTTAGATAAAATTTCAGGATTTGTTTTTGATAAATCAAAAGATATCTTGGCTTTTTCTGTACCAGGATTTATTTCAATTGATTCTACTCCCTCTATCTTTTTGAGAGTTTTTTCAATAATACTTGCACATGAAGCACAATGCATTCCTTTTACTTCAAAAGTTTTTGATTCATTCATTTTTTATTTTCGCTTTAATTGATAAACTTTTAAAATTTCTTTAGTAGCTTTATCAGCTTGACCTTTTTTTATTTGATTTACTAAACAATATCCTAAATGTCCTTCCATAAGCTTATCTTCTATAGTGGAAAGAGCCTGTTTAACAGCAGACGTTTGGGTAATAACATCTATACAATAGATGTCACTTTGAAGCATATTTTGCAAACCTCTTACTTGTCCCTCAATTATCTTTAATCTACGAATAAGTTTTTGTTTATCATTATGCATATAAACAGTATATACCCCTAGGGGGTATAAGTCAAATAATTCACTGTGAAAAAACAAAAAAACATTATAGATTGTGCTTTTTCCGGCATACGCAATATTAGATTCAGTTACCACATTCAGGTTGGAGTGCAAGCCGTGAAAAAGCAGCAATTTATGATGTTTTTTTAGGAATAGTTTCTTCTGGCTTTGTCTCTTGAAGCTCAAAAGATTCTTTCACACGAGATTCTAGTTCTTCAATGCTATGAAAACCAGTCAATACATTTCCTTCAATAACTAAAGCAGGAAGTTCAGTATCTTTTATTTTATAAATCTGAAGCATTGCTTTGACCGCTGAAAGGTCAATACTATAATCAAAAGAATAGACACGAAGTTCTGGATATTTATCCCGAAGAGAAGAAAGTACTAACCCTTCCCTTTCACATTCACTACAATTTTCTGCTGTTGTATAAAAATAAAGAATAAATGCTGCTTTAGTTTTACAACGTTCAGAAATCTTTTTTGTTAAGAGATAATCTTTAATTTGAAGAAGAGAATAGTATTTCTTCAAATATGAAACCGTATCTGTCGTTCCTAAATTATCTTGCCCCCACTCTAATTTACGCCCAAGTTCACCAAGTTCACCTGAAATAACATAATCAGAAATATTTTTACAAGAAAGTTCTGAAAGTAATGTAAATTGAGTTTCAGAAGATAAAATATCTATTGATATTTTATCTTGAATTAATTTCAATTGATCAATTTTTTTATTACCAAAATAATTACTAACATAGCTAGCACTCAAAAAAAGCCCAACTGTAAATAAAAAAACAATTAAATATTTTTTCCAATCAATGTGATTATCTGTATTCATAATTCGTAATTCGTAATTTTTAATTGACCCTTATCTCCAAGCTGGCTTTCTAGACAGAATAGTATTATAAATAGCTTTTAAAAGCCAAAAAGGACCAATAGCACTGAAAACTAGAAGAAAATAAATCATATTAAAAGAAAAATCCCATTTTCCATCAACCATTTTTTTACCCAAAGTTATTGATAAAATAATTAATGAAAATAATAAAATAGCAATAAAAGAAAGAGATTGAGTATTTATAAAAAATGGATCAAAAAAATCAATATTAGAATTAAAGTTAAAACCTATAGTTTTAAATTCTAAAATTTTAGTAAATAAAAAATTACCCAAAGTATAAATCATTTTCCCAAAAAGATAACTAACTGCAAAAACAGAAACAATACTGGAAGGAATAGTAAAAAGTGAGAAATTACCATATTTTTTTCTAAAAAGTATCCCTCGATAATCAATCGTATTATTTATAAAACCATAAATCCAACGTAATCTTTGTTTATATAATTTTGTAATAGTCCCGGGAGTACTAGTATAAACATAAGCATCATTGCATTGCTCTATTTTATAATGATTTTTTTGCATTCTGTAAGCAATCTCCATATCTTCTGTATTATGAGCATGCCGATATGGACCTAAATCATCAAAAACTTTCTTACGAAATATAGTAAGTGGTCCTGGTGTTACATGTATAGCCCCTAATAAACCAAGCATCTTTTTTATATAAACAGACATATTATATTCAGCTCTTTGTGCACCTTGAATAATATTTTTTGAACCATTAGCAACAATCGAAGGAGATACTGCCATAATATTTATATCCTTTTCAAAATAACTCATAATACGAACGAGAGATTCGGGATCTGCAATAGAATCAGCATCAAGGCAACCTAAATAATCAGTCTCAATATTTTCAAGACCTAAATTAAGTGCAGTATATTTTCCTCCATTCTCTTTATGAAAAACTTTTATATTAGAATATTTAGAAAATCTTAAAATAGCTGCCCACGTATTATCAGTAGACCCATCATCTATTAAAAAAATTCTCAACTTGTCTTTAGGATAATTGAGATCAAGAAGAGAACGTACTGTTTTATATATAGTTTTCTCTTCATTCCAAGAAGGAACGATGATAGTCACTTTTGGATACTTGGTAAGTTTAGTAGGCCCATTTCTTATAATTATTTTCTTCCTATTTTCAAGAAAAGTGATTAATAAAAACACCTGTACATAAACAGATAAAAAAGTTAATACATAAAAGACCACATTCGAAATTGAAGCCATATATACACTATATAATATAACATTTTAAGATAAAAAGCAATAAAAAATACAAATTAGTGCTTTCTGCAACATACGCTTCTGAAAGTTAGTATATTGTTTCCAGGTTGATATGTGAGTTGCAAGAAAGTACTTAATTTGTATTTTTTAATATTTTATCTTAAATTACATGTTTCCTCCTGTATTTACACTTGTATCTACAGAAGCATTAACTTCACATTTACTACATTTACATTCAAAAATAAACATAATAGCTGCAACTCCTACCAATACATACACAATACCCTCAAGAACGGGTGAAAAACCTAAAACCATATTGACAACATTCCAGCCTTCTACACTACCTAAAAACATACCTAAACCTATTAAACCCCAATTTATTCCTCCGATAATTACTAAAATTTTAGTAATCCAAGTTAATGCACAACTACCTTTACTACAACAACCTTTACACATAATATTTTATAAAATTAATTTATAATATTTCCCTTCTGAACGACGATTCAGTCGGATAAATCTAATAATATATAATAATTATATCACATCCCAAAAAGTGCTTCAATAGAAATCAGTATTAATCAAAGTAGTTTTTCAACCTTGCAATCTTTTCATGCTGGCGAAGTTTTTCATGAACTTTGGCTTCTATCTGACGGATACGTTCACGAGTCACTCCAAATTCTTCCCCTACTCTCTCTAAAGTATGCTGAATACCATCAACCAATCCATAACGCATCTCAAGTATTTTACATTCTTTAGGATTAAGTTCATTTAAAACTTCACGAATTTGATCAGACAAAATTCTTCTAGAAGATTCTTGATCAGGACGTAAAATTTTGTCATCAGGAATGAAATTTTCAAGAGTTGATTTATCATCATCATCTCCTACTGGTTGTTCGAGAGAAATAGTTTCTTGACTAATATTTTCAATCACATGAATTTTCTCAACAGGAATACCCATTTCTATGGCAATTTCTTCCGCCAATGGATCCCGACCCAAATCTTGACTAAGTTTTCTATATGTTTGTTTATATTTTGAAATAGTTTCAACCATATGTACTGGTATACGAATAGTTCTACTTTGATCGGCTAATGCGCGAGTAATAGATTGACGAATCCACCAAGTAGCATAAGTAGAAAATTTATATCCTTTAGTCCAATCAAATTTTTCTACTGCTTTAAATAATCCCAAGTTCCCTTCTTGAATCAAATCCAAAAGACTAAGATTAGCACTCCTACCTACATATTTTTTAGCGATAGAAACAACCAAACGTAAATTAGCTCTAGCTAATAAATTTTTTGCTTCTACATCACCCAATTCTATTCGTTTTGCAAGATCTTTTTCATCAACTGCATGAATTAGTGCATATTGTCCTATTTCTTTTAAATACATTTGAATAGAATCATGTATAGTGGATTTATTTAAATCTTTATCAGAAATATCATTATCTAAATTAAGTAAATTTCCACCTTCCAAAACATCTATCCCAGCAACTGCAAATTTCTCATAAAGTTCATCTAAAAATAAAATATTATTTTCGATATTCGGAAAAGTTTTTAATATTTCATCATAAGTAATAAACCCTCTTTTACGTCCTTTCTCTATAAGTTTATTAGAAAGACGAGTAAATTCTTCCACTTTTTTCCCTCCTGTAACTAATTTTTTAACCTTTGTTTTTTTGACCTGCCTCCCCGCCAACCTCGCCGAGCCTAGGCGGGCTTTTTTTGATATTTTACGAGACTTCTTAGTTATTTTTTTAACTTTTTTAATTATTTTCTTAACCTTTTTCTTTTTTAAAATTTTCATTTTTTTCTTTAATTTTTTATTTTTTATTTTCATCCCATTAAAAATTTTAATAATAATTTTTTTGTTTTCTGCCCGTTAGCTAAATTTTTAACGGGATAAATATTTTTATTTCTTAAAACGATTATTTTTAATATTTTCCTTTCTTTTATTTATTTCGTTTATTTTTTTCAAAATTTCTATTTCTTCTTTCTTTCCTTTTAAATTTTGTAAATCCATCATTTTTTCCGCTAATTCTTCATTTAAATATTCCTCTTCTACATTCAGTAACATTTCATTTATATCTTTATCTAAGTTTTCATTATTTGAATAAAATTCTTCTGCCTCATAAATTAAATCTTCCTTAATATTTTTATAAATTTCTTTTGCTTTATTTAATTTTTTAAAGATTAACTCTGGGTCTATAATTCTATTTTTTATACCTGTCTGTCCGATAGGAAGGCTCTCTTGCCAAAAAGCTATCCCTAAAAGTCTACGTTCAATAGGATCTTTCCTCATTTTTTTCCCTATATTCTCTTTAGCAATTTTTGTTTCTTCAGTTTCAGATTTTAACTCCGATTCAACTTTTTTCAGATCTTCTATCAAAGCATCTTCAGCTATACCTGATTTATTACTAATAAGTTTAATAAAATATGATTTTTCAATTGAACTTTCAATTGAATCAACATATGGTAATATTCTTTCTTTTATTTCTCTTCCTACTAATCTCGCTGAATCTAAACGATTTTTATGTGTATCTTCTTTATTATTATTTAAAATTTTATCTAAAATAAATTCTATTATATGTTTTGAATTGCGAATCGCTGCATGCCATGCATCCACTCCCTGCCTACCGGCAGGCAGGCATTTTCCAGAAATTAAATCTGCTGGATCAACACCTTCTGGTAAAGAGACAACCTTTACATCCATTCCAAAAGAAAGAGCGATTTTGCCAGCTCGTGTTGATGCATTAAATCCTGCTCGATCAGCATCAAAAGCAAGAACTATATTAGTGGATAAACGACGTAATAATCCTAAATTTGAAATAACATTTTCTTTGGAAACCGTAGAGTCTGAAAGTGCTGTACCTGAAGTAGCAACAGTATTTCTGAAACCAGCCTGATGAGATAAAACTAAATCCATCTGTCCTTCAACTAAAATAGAAAAATTATTCTTACGAATAGAATCCTTCGCTTTATCTAATCCATAAAGAATTGCAGACTTACTAAAAATTGGAGTATCAGGACTATTTAAATACTTGGCTTGTTCATATTTGAAATCTTCTCCACCAGAGGCGGATCCGCCTTCGGCGGAAAAAATCCTACCAGAAAAAGCAGTAATGCGACCACTCGAATCTGAAATTGGAAACATAATTCTACCTCGAAACCTATCATACATTCCCTTCTCAGTTTTTTTAGTTAGACCAGCAAGTTCAATCTCTTTATCAGAAAAACCATTTTTTTGAAGATAATTATATAATTCACGCCAATCATTTTTTACAAATCCAATCCTAAAATCTTTAATTGTTTTATCTTCTAAACCCCTTCCTTTCAAATAAAGAAGTACCTCTTTACTTCCTACTAAATTCTTTTCAAAGAATTTAGTAGATTCTTCCATAACTCTATACAATCTTTCTTTTTCACCTTCTTTTTCTCTACTAAATCCTGCAAGCGAAATTCCTGCTCTTTCAGATAAAATTTTTAATGCACCTTTAAAATCAAGCCCCTCAAATTCTTCTATAAAAGTAAAAATATCACCTTTAGCCCCACAACCAAAACAATAATAACTAGCACGATCTGGAGACACAAAAAAAGACGGAGTTTTTTCGTTATGAAAAGGGCATTTGGCTTTGAAGTTTGTACCTACCCGATCTAATTTTATGTAGGAAGAGACTATTTCTTCAATTGAAAGCCTCTCCTTAATTTGTTGAACCGGAGAGTTCGTCCCGTTAGAGATTTTCATAAATAATTATATTTGATAAAATTTATAAAGAGTCTAGAGTCCTGTTATCTCTAACGGGATTCATAAAATTTTATTCCTCCTCTGGCAAAATTACTCTACTTTTAAATCCAGTTCCAGCTGGAATTAATCGGCCAATTATGACATTTTCTTTTAAACCTCTTAAAGAATCAATTCCGCCTTTAATTGCATTTTCTATGAGAACACGATTAGTATTTTGGAATGATGCTGCAGAAAGCCAACTCTTGGTACGAAGAGATACTTCAGTAATACCAAGTACTATCGTTTCCGCTTTTGCCTCCTGTTGATTTAACTTAACAATTCTAATATTCTCTTCGATAAATGCTGTATTCTCAACAATATCACCAATAGAAAAATTAGTCTCTCCCGCATCTTTTATTTTTCTTCGTGAAAACATTTGACGAATAATTATTTCAGTATGTTTTCTTGAGATTGAAGCACTTTGAAGTTCATAAACTTTATTTATTTCTCTAATTATATATTCTTCAACTAACTCCTTTCCTCCAAACTTATATATCTCAGCAATATCTGCTGATCCATCAGTCAAAAGTTCTCCTTTTCTTATTTTTTGACCTACTTTTACTATTGGTGTCCTACGGAACAAAACAGCATATTCGATTTCATTTGATTTTCCGTCAACTTTACTATCAGATAGTACTTTAATTATTTTTTCTTTTCCATCTTTATCTTTTATCTCATATATCTCTCCATCAGTTTCTGAAACTACTGCTGGATTTTTAGGAATTCTTCTTTCAAAAATTTCTTCAATACGAGGCAACCCTGTGGTTATATCAGTACCTGCGACACCTCCAGCATGGAATGTACGCAATGTAAGCTGAGTACCTGGTTCTCCGATAGCTTGAGCTGCAATAATACCAACAGCTTCTCCTAAATCAACAAGATGATTTCGTCCTAAGTCTAACCCATAACACATTTGACAAAGACCATGAATAGTACGACATGTAAGTGGAGAACGAACAAAAACTTCTTCAAAACCAGCTCCTTCAATATTATAGGCCTCTTCTTTGGTAATTAAGAATCCTTTTTTATAAATTACTTTTCCATCTTTATCTTTCAAATCACCTGCTAACACACGTCCACGAATATTTTTTGAGAGTGGAATTTCAATCCCAGAAATATTTTCTCTAGTTACTATCTTCCCATTTTTTGTTCCACAATCTTCTTCAGTTATAACTACATCTTGAGCAACGTCAACTAAACGACGTGTAAGATATCCCGCTTTTGCAGTATTCAATGCTGTATCAGATGCTCCTTTACGAGCACCATGAGTAGTAACAAAATATTCAATCGGAGAAAGTCCTTCAAGATAAGAAGGTATAATAGGAAATTCTAAAACACTACCTTGGTTATTTTGGATGAGACCTTTCATTCCATTCATCTGAAGTAAACTTGTCATACTACCTCTAGCTCCAGATATAAATAAATCATAGGTAGAACCATTTTTATCCAAACTATTAGGTAAAACTTTTTCTAATTCTTTTTTAGCATATGTCCAAACTTCAATAATTTTTTGATACCTTTCCTCTTCAGAAAAAAGACCTTCATTCCATTCTGTTATTATTTTTTCTTCTAACTTTCTCCCTTCTGCTATAATTTTTTCTTTTTCAACAGGTACTTTTACATTATCTAATCCCCAAGTCGTACCAGAAAATGTCGAATATTTGAAACCAAAACTCTTTATTTTATCTAGAATAGGAGGAGTATCATCCACACCGTAATGCATAATAAGTTCATCAACAAGAGAAGATATTCTTTTTTGAGTCATTTCATCACCTACATAGAAAAAATCATTTGGTAAAATACTATTAAAAAGAAGTTTACCAACTGAAGTATCAAAAAATTCTCCACCAAATTTTTTATATTTGTGAGTATCTGTCGCCATAACTTTTATTTTAGCTCGGAGAGATACAGCTCCATATTCATAAGCAGTTATAGCAGTATTAGGACTTGAAAAATATTTACCCTCACCAAATTCACCATCAACAGATTTCGTCATCCAATAAGATCCAAGAACAACATCTTTACTAGGATGAACTATCGGATCACCATTTTGTGGTTTAAGTAAATTTTTATTCGCAGCCATTAATTCTCTAGCTTCAGCTTGAGATTCTTTCAAAAGAGGAACATAAACCGCCATTTGGTCTCCATCAAAGTCAGCATTAAAAGCCTGACAAACGAGTGGATGTACTTGAATAGCATTTCCTTCAATAAGAATAGGATTAAAAGCTTGAATACCTAATCTGTGAAGTGTCGGCGCACGATTTAAGAGAACATATTTTCCTTCAATCACTTCTTCCAACATTGCCCAAACTTCCGGTGTACGTTCTTCTATAAGTTTATTTGCTCCACGGATATTAAATGCAAGTTCTGCTTGTAAAATCTTAGAAATTACAAATGGTCTAAAAAGTTCCAATGCCATATGTTTTGGCAATCCACATTGATTGAGATTAAGTTCTGGACCAACAACGATAACACTACGACCTGAATAATCTACACGTTTACCAAGTAAATTTTGACGAAATAAACCTTGTTTAGATTTTAAATTATCAGATAGAGACTTTAAGGGACGTTTTTGAGATTGACTCATCGCAGCACTATCATTTTGTTTTGCAATTGAATTGTCTATAAGTGCATCTACTGCTTCTTGAATAATCCTTTTTTCATTTCGCAAAATTACATCTGGTGCGTTTATTTCCTTTAATTTTTTCAAACGATTATTTCTATTTATTACTCGACGATAAAGATCATTTAAGTCTGATGTCGCATGACGTCCTCCATCAAGAGCAACCATAGGTCGCAATACTGGAGGGATGACTGGAATAACAGTTAGAAACATCCACTCTGGTCGAATCCCAGCATAAGTCATAGCACGAATAAGTGAAAGCCTTTTTTGTAATTTTTCTTTTTCAACCATACTTGTTTTTTCAATCATCTTTTCAGTAAGAATTTTTAATTTATTTAAATCAATATTCTTAAAGATAGAATAAATAGCTTCAGCGCCAATATTTGCTTCAAAACAAGTACCATATTTTAAGGAATAATGGTGAAAAGAAATTTCATTTAAAACTTTTCCTTCATAAATTTCCAAAATTTCTTTTTTAGTACTAGAAAATAAATTTTTTAATTTTTCACGAGTGTCATCATCAGCTGAATTTTTTAATTTACTTTTATATTCTTTTTCTAAATTTTGAATAATTATTTCTTTTTCATCTTCGTGAACTTTAACTATTATATATCCAGCAAAATATATTACCTTTTCGAGATCAGATACAGAAATATTCAAAAGAATACTCATACGAGAAGGTACTCCTCTTAAAAACCAAATATGAGCAACGGGTGTCGAAAGTTCAATGTGTCCCATTCTTTCTCTTCTCACAATAGAACGAGTAACTTCTACTCCACATTTTTCACAGATAATATCTTTATAACGAATCCGACGATATTTTCCACAATAACATTCATAGTCTTTTTCTGGTCCAAATATCTTTTCATCAAAAAGACCACCACGTTCAGATCTACCTGTACGATAATTTATCGTTTCAGGTTTAGTGACTTCTCCATAAGACCAATCCTTTATTTGTTCAGGTGATGCCAGCTTGAGCGAAATGTAATCAAAATCTGTTTTATTTAAAGTTTTCATATTTTTTCAAATTAATATCAAGCGCAAGTCCTCGTAAATAATTGAGTAATACATTGAACGATGCGGTAGAATTTGGTGGTTTAATAGGTTCATTTTTGATAATGGAATCAAATGTCGCAGATCGACCAAGAATGTCATCAGATTTAATAGTAAGCATCTCTCGTAATGTATAAGCTGCACCATAACCTTCTAATGCCCACACTTCCATTTCTCCAAATCTCTGTCCTCCACCTTGAGCTTTTCCTCCTAAAGGTTGTTGAGTGATAAGTGAATAAGGTCCAATAGAACGCATATGAATTTTATCTTCCACCATGTGATGAAGTTTCAACATATACATATAACCAACAGCAATATCTTGAGAAAAAGCTTCTCCTGTACGCCCATCAAAAAGTTTTAATCTTCCATTTTCTGGAAATCCAGCTTTTTTTAATTCTTCTTTTATTTCTTCATGTCCTGCTCCTAAAAATGGAGGAACAATAGCTTGATATCCTAACGTGTTAGCCGCCATACCAAGATGCATTTCCAAAATTTGTCCCAAATTCATACGAGAAGGAACACCAAGTGGTGAAAGAATTATATCAACCGGTGTACCATCTGTTGTATATGGCATATCTTCTTCTGGAAGAATTCTTGAAATAACTCCCTTATTGCCATGCCTACCAGAAAGTTTATCCCCAACTGAAATATTTCTAATTTGAGCAACTTCGATAACAATTTTTTTAATAATACCCGCCTCAAGGGTATGACCTAAGTCACGAGAGAAAATTTTAATACCTATAATGCGACCACGTTTACCGTGCTCCATTCGTAATGATGTATCTTTAACATCACGTGCTTTTTCAGCAAAAATTGAACGTAATAATCTTTCTTCTGGAGTAAGTTCAGTTTCTCCTTTTGGTGTAATTTTACCAATTAAAATATCATTTTCTCTGACTTCAGCTCCAATACGAACAATACCATCTTCATCCAAATCTTTAAGTTTTAATTCTCCAACATTTGGAATATCACGAGTAGTAATCTCAGGTCCAAGCTTAGTATCACGAACAATACAAACAAATTCTTCAAGATAAATAGATGTAAACTTACTCTTTTTTATAAGACGCTCAGAAATAATTATAGCGTCTTCATAATTTAACCCGAACCAAGATAAGAAAGCAATAAAGACATTCTGCCCAATTGAAATTTGCCCATCCACTGTGCTAGTGGTGTCAGCCAAGACATCTCCTTTCTTTATTTTTTGACCGACATCTACTGTAGGTCGTTGATGAAATGCAGAAAAATTATTGTTTCTTAAAAAATTAACAAGCGTGTAAGTTTTTTCTTTTTCTCCTTTAGTTTTAATTATTATTTTTCTAGCATCTAAATAAGATACAATTCCATCTTCTTCTGCAATAACAATTCTTCCAGAATCTCGAGAAGCTAGTGTTTCTATACCCGTAGCTACAAGTGGAGCTTCAGGAAGAACGCAGGGTACAGCTTGTTTCTGCATGTTAGATCCCATAAGTGCTCTATTCGCATCATTATGTTCTAGAAAAGGAATCATAGAAGTTGCGATAGAAAAACCTTGGTTAGCTGCAACATCAATAAAATCAACTTCTTCACGATGAATCATACCAGGATTAGTTTTTACTCTCGCAGCAACTTTTTCATCTGTTATCTTTCCATTTTCATCATAAGAAATTCCAGCGTGTGCAATATTATATTTTTCTTCCTCAAGTGCATTCAAATATTGAATTTCATTTGTGATTTTACCATTCTTAACTTTCATATATGGAGTTTCAATGATTCCAAAATCATTTATTTTTGCATAAGTAGAAAGATGTAAAATAAGTCCAATGTTTGGACCCTCAGGTGTGTGAATAGGACAAACTCTTCCATAGTGGGAAGGATGCACATCACGAACTTCAAGACCTGCACGCTCACGAGTAAGACCACCAGGTCCAAGAGCTGAAAGTAAACGTATATGCTCTATTTCAGCCAACACATTTTCTTGACTCATAAATTGTGAAAGCTGGTTTGTAGTAAAAAATTCTTTTATACGAGCTTGTAGTGGGCGCTGATTTATAATATGAATTGGCATCGCAGTATCAACATCAATAATAGACATTCTGTCTTGAATATTTCTCTTTATCTGCATCATACCAGTACGCACTTTTTGTTGAAGCATTTCTCCAACAAATCGAACACGTCTTTGACCTAGGTGATCTATATCATCAGACTTCGCACCTACTGTATTATTCAAAACAATAATATTTGTAATTACTGTCATTAAATCCTCTTTAGAAAGAGTCCTGCGAGCAAGTTCTTCATCATCTAATACTTTTTCAAAACGTTTATTAAATCTATATCGTCCAACAGGAGAAAGATCATATCTCTCAGGAGTAAACAAAGAATTAATAAATTCTTTAGCATTATCAGCTGTCGCCATATCTCCATCTCTTAAACGTTTGTATATTTCAATATAAGCATCATTTAATGTCTTAGCTACGTCTTTTGCTAAACAAGCTTCAATCGCTTCTTTACATATATTTTCCAAGCCAGAGGCTTGTCCGCCTTTAGCGGAAAATACTTCTAACATCATTTCATTGGTGCTATAACCCATAACACGTAATAATGTAGTTGCAGGAAACTTTCTTTTTTTATCTATCCTTACATATATTGCACCATCAGATTCTGATTCTATCTCAATCCAAACTCCACGAGCTGGAATAATCTTTGCACCAAAATATTTTTTACCTTTACTTTCAGATTCCGTAAAAAAAACTCCGAAAGAACGTGCGAGTTGCGGCACAATAATACGTTCTACTCCATTTATAATAAAAGTCCCGTGTGGAGTCATCAAAGGAATCTCAGACATAAAAATCTCTTGTTCTTTGACAGTACCTAAAATTTTATTCGTTAACTTTACACGAGTTTTAAGAAGTCCTTGATATGAGAGTTTATTTATTTTAGCTTCATTTTCTTCACAATTTGGTTCACTAATAGAAAAAGAAGTAAAATCAAGCTCAAATTTTTTACCAGAATAATCTATGATCGGAGAAAATTCCTTAAAAACTTCCTTGATACCTTCTTCTATAAGCCATTTATAAGATTTGGTTTGAGCTTCTATTAGATTTGGAAACTCTATTAAAGGTTTTTTATACCTCGCAAAATACTTCTTTGGACGCTTTTCTGTTTGCATGATTGATTTAACCAAAATAAAACAAAATAAACAAAAGAAAAACAGACGAAAAATGCTTTTCTCTAGCTTCTTTTAAATTTATTTAGGTATTTATGATTAAGCTCTATTAATACAAACTTGAGATACATCCGAAACTCAATCAATCTCTTATAACCTAGTATACTCGTATTCGATTTTTTGTCAACTAATTTCACCTCACCTCTACCCCCTCTCCTTTTTAAGGAGAGGGGAAATTTACCAACATGTAAATGGGGTGAGGTAAATTATTTTTTTTGTTTCCAATTTTCTATAAGTTTATGATTACCCAATAATAAAACTTTAGGAACCTTATAACCTTTTCCTTTATAAACTAATTTTTCTGGCCTTGTATAAAATTCGCTACTAGATATTCTTTCTTCCTCCAAAGATTCATATTTACCTAAAACTCCGGGAATTTGCCGAGAAACACAATCAACTAAAATCATAGCTGGAATTTCTCCACCAGTCAAAACATAATCCCCTATCGAAAGCTTTTTTGTCTTTAAAATTTTATCTACTCGAGCATCAATGCCTTCATATCTTCCGCAAATTAAAATAATATCTGTATATTTTTTAGAAACTTTTTTAGCAAATGCAGTTGTAAATTTTTCTGCACTGGGGATAAAATTAATAACTAAAACAGCTTTTGACTTAGAGCTTTTAGCTTTTAGCTTTTTAAAAATAAAATCAACAGTTTTTAAAAGTGGCTCTGCTCTCATCACCATTCCAGGCCCTCCACCATAAGACTTATCATCGACTGGTCTATAATTATTTTTTGGAGCCTTAATAAAATCTCTTGGATTATAGAATCTTACAAAAATAAGTTTATTTTTTATAGCTCGCCCAATAATAGACTCATTTATGTAAGAGCTAAACATATCAGGGAAAATAGTAACTATGTGATAGGTCATAACTTATAGCTTATAGCTTATAACAAAAAAATACAAGAACAAAAAAAGAGCGAATGCAAAAGTTTTCGCCTGCGGGCACTGGTTTCGTTTTGTCCGCCAGAAAATTTTTGTATTCGCTCTTTTTTTATTTATATTCCTTTCAAATCCTCCATTGCCTGATCAACAGTCTTTGTTGCTATTCCTTCATTTGTAGATCTTGGTTCAGGTCTCATTCCACCTTCTGGTTCGTTAATTTTTAAATTAACACGAGCATTATTCTTCATACCTATAATTCTTAACAAGGTACGAATGGCTTTTGCTGTATTGCCCATTCTTCCAATAATCTTACCCATATCCGCAGGATTTACTGTAAGAGAAATAAGCACACCCATCTCATCGACAGTACGATCGAGTTTTACATCGTTCGGATTGTCTACTAATGCCTTTACTACATACTCTAGAAATACTTTGTCAGCGTCTTGCATAGTGTTTCAGATTTTTATTTATAATTTTTTCCACCTGAGGCAGCCTGTCCGCCTTTGGCGGAGATCAGCCTCTGGCTGAAATGTTTGGCAGCGCTACGACCTTAAATGATTAACTGCACTGCTGTAATAATTATACACAACTCGCCAAAGGCGAGCAAGCTTGCCTGCCTCTGGCAGGTTATTTTTTAGCTTTCAACTCCTTACGTTTTAGTGTTGGTTTCTTTTTAGGTAATACATTTTTCTTCTTACCTTCTACTACCTTTTGATGCACCATAAAATTATGCATAGTATCAGAGAGTTGGGCACCTTTTGAAACCCAATATTTTATTCTATCAGTTTTGAAATTAGTCTCCCCTGCTTTCGGATTATAAGTACCGACTATTTCTAAAAATCTTCCACTTTTTGTGCTATTTTTTGAATCAGTCAAAACTGCCCGAAATGCTGGGTCATTCTTTCTACCAATTCTTTGTAATCTTATTTTTAACATCTTAAGAGTCTAACATAATTCTCCAAAAAGGCAAATTAATTAATGAAAATACCACATTACATCAAAATATCTTCCGATATTAAAATCACTGCCAACCATACAACTAGAAACCTCAGAATCTCCTATACATTTAGTCGTCTTTAAACTACTTACTAATGATGCCGGAAAAGAAAGCGCTATATAATTATTTGGTGTATAAGTTTGTTTTGGAGCAGGATAAGTAATATTTATTTTTATCCCGTTTATAATAATAGTATCAGACACCCAATCATTTGGGAAAGGATATTTTTTCCCATTAATAATTACTGAATTTTTCCATGATAATTGTTTCTTTAAAATTTGATCTTCTGTCATTAAACTAACATCTAATTCCTGAGTAGAATCATTTATCTGACCAGAAAAAATCGAAAAAGTCATATTACAAGGACACGAAAGAGGTTCGTTGGGTATTTGATTTATTGCTATTGATTTATAAGAAAGAAGAATAAAGTCTTTACCCTTCGTATATACCCAACTAGAACTACCAGCACCATCAGCATCAAATTTATTATCTCTTACCCAACCTTTAACTGTAAGTTTATCTTCATAATATTTATTAAACGACATACCAAGTTTATAGTATTGAGTGTCTAAGATATTTTTAGAATTTATTTTATAACCAGAAAGTTTTAAATCAAATATTTCTGTCGTTATAGCAACTTCAGTATTCCAAGATAAGTTTGGATATAAAGGATAAACGTCAGCAACTAAATTTTTAACTTCTAAAATAGGATCTACTATTGGATTTTGGGTAGTAGAATTATTTTTTGTTCCTAAATAATACGCCCCACCACCAACAGCTAACACTACAATTATTACTAATATGATACCTAACCCTATAAAACCTTTGTTATTTTTCATAAATTAATTATGAACTTTTTATATAAAAATGTAAATAATGTGTTATATTTAGCTTAATGAAGAACAAAAAACAGAAAATATATAAAGCACTGCAAGGTACCATATCTATTACCTCAAAGGGCACTGGATATGTCAAAGTTCCTGATTATGAACAAGATCCAGAGATTGATTTTAAAGATCTAAATACAGCACTTCATGGAGATATTGTTGAAATTATATTAAATAAAAAAGGATATAGACGCCTTACAGGAAGAGTATCAAGAATAATTTCACGTGCAAAGATTGGTTTTGTGGGAGTGCTGGAGGAGGTCAGTCCTCCTTCAGGAGGACTGACCTCCTCCAAATTCTTTCTAAAACCTGACGATACAAAGATGTATACAGATATTCTGATACCAGAAAAATTTTTAAAGGATGCAAAAACCGGCCTGCCTGCGCAGGCAGGACAAAAAGTTTATATAGAAATAACTTCTTGGACAGATGCATCTAAAGCACCAGAAGGTAAAGTAATAAAAATTCTAGGTCAACCCGGAGAAAATAGTGCAGAAATGCATGCTATTGCAATAGAAAAAGGTTTTGACAGTGATTTGCCACAAAAGGTAGAAGAAGAAGCAAAAAAAATTAAAACTCTAGGAATTAAAGAAGGAGACTTCGTTGAACGACGTGATTTTAGAAAAACTCTTACCTTTACTATCGACCCTGATGATGCAAAAGATTTTGATGATGCTATTTCTTTTAAAGAAATAGATAGCAATACATATGAAATAGGCATACATATAGCCGACGTAACACATTATGTAAAAATTGGGAGTGAATTAGATAAAGAAGCAAGAAATAGAGGTACTTCCGTATATTTAGTCGATAGAACAATACCAATGCTTCCAGAGGCACTTTCAAATGACTTATGTTCTTTAATACCAAACAAAGATAGGCTCACCATGAGTGCTGTTTTTATTTTAGATAAAAATGCAAAAGTTAAAAAGGAATGGTTTGGAAAAACTATCATACATTCTCAAAAAAGATTCACTTATGAAGAGGCAGAAGAAACTATCAAGAAAGATTCAAAGCCATTACATAAAGAACTTCTTATTTTAAATAATCTAGCAAAAAAATTAACAAAAGAAAGATTTGCAAATGGAGCAATATCTCTCGAGCAGGAAGAAGTAAAATTTATTTTAGATAAAAATGGAGTACCAATAAAAGTTATAAAAAAAGAACGAGGTAATTCTAACAAATTAATAGAAGAATTTATGCTTTTAGCAAACAAAAAAGTAGCGGAAACAATTTCAAAAGGTACAAAGAAAGAAGGTGGTGTATTTGTTTACCGTATTCACGACAATCCTAGTAAAGAAAAAATGACTGACTTAGCTTTCTTTTTAAAAAGTTTAGGATATAAAATATCTTTAGTAGATGGAGTTATACCTACATATGAAATAAATAGTCTTTTAAAGAGTCTAGAAGGAAAAAATGAAGAAGATACAGTAAATCGAGCCGTCATACGTTCTATGGCAAAAGCAATTTATTCTACCAAAAATATCGGACATTACGGTTTAGCATTTGAATATTATGCTCATTTTACTTCCCCTATTAGAAGATACCCAGACATAGTGGTACATAGACTTTTAAACGATTATCTACAAGGAATAAAAGTAGGAAAAGAAAAATTAAATATATACGAAGAAATTTCAATAAAAGCATCAGAAAGAGAGAAATTTGCTTCCGATGCTGAACAAGCTTCTATAAAATATAAACAAGTTGAATATATGTCTTCTCGTATTACAGAAGTTTTCGAAGGAATCATAAGTGGAATAACAGAATGGGGTATCTATGTAGAAGAGAAAGAAACAAAATGTGAAGGACTAGTGCGAGTGCGAGACATGGAAGATGGCTTCTATGTTTTTAATGAAAAGAAATTAGAATTAGTCGGACAAAAGAATAAAAAAAGATATCGTTTAGGTGATCAAGTCAAAATAAAAATTAAAAATATTGATCTAAAAAGAAAAACGATAGATTACACATTAGTATGAAATATAATATCAATCAAAAAATAAAATTAGCATTTTGGATAATATCTGCTGTTATTATCGGTATATTTTTTTCATCTCTCATTTTTAAAAATATAAAATATGAAAAAATAATAAATCCAAGTGAAAATATAGCGATAGCCATAGAATCTTTAACCTCACAAGAAACGACACCAAAATATTTTTATTTTATAAAAGATCAAAATAAAAAACCAAAAGTTTCAGCTTCTGCTTATTTAGTTGGCGATTTAGACACAGGGGAAATTATTCTGACAAAAAATCAAGAAAAAGAATTTCCACTAGCTTCAGTTTCTAAACTTATGACTGCTTATGTAGCAACAGAATTAATGGATGAAAATAATATAGCTCAAGTCTCAAAAAAGGCATTGTCTACTTATGGAGAAAATGGTAATTTCAAAATCGGAGAAAAAATAAAAATCTCAGATCTTATATATCCCCTACTTTTAGAATCAAGTAATGATGCTGCAGAAATAATAGCCGAGTATTTCGATAGAGATACTTTTATAAAAAAAATGAATCAGGCGGTAGAAAAAATAGAATTATCTAAAACTTTCTTCGATGATCCAAGTGGGCTTTCAGAAAAAAATAAATCAACTGTTTTCGATATGTTTAAGCTAGCGGGATATTTAAATCAAAAAAATCCAGATTTATTCAAAACAACTACGAATCGTAGCTATTCTAATAAAAAACACAACTGGTTTAGTAATAATCAATTTTTGCGGGAAGAAGGATATTTAGGTGGTAAAAGTGGATATACGGATCCTGCTCTACAAACAGTAATTTCTCTCTTTTCGGTACCTCTTTCAGAAACTGGAACACGTAATATAGCTATTACACTCTTGCAAAGTAAAGATCGTTACAAGGATGTAGAAAGTATTTTAAAATATTTAAATAAAAATATATATTATGGTGGAGAAGCTGATGCTAATACTCTATGGGTAAAAGAAAAAGCTGGTATACCTGAAATTAAAGATCCTGACTTCGTAACTCTCCTTTTTGGTGGAGACATAATGCTTGATCGTGGAGTCAAAAATTCTGTGAATAAAAACTTTAATAAAGATTATCTAGCACTTTTTGAAAAGTTAAACATCTTAAAAAAATCTGATATTACTTTTGCTAATTTAGAAGGCCCAGCATCTGATCTAGGTAAAGATATGCGTAATTTATATTCATTTAGAATGGACTCTTCCATTATACCGGCTCTCAAAGGAGCAGGATTTTCTGTTGTTTCAATCGCAAATAATCACGTCGGAGACTGGGGGCGTGAAGCTTATGCTGATACATTAATGAGATTAAAGGAAAATGAAATTTCATATACAGGTGGAGGTATAAATGCAAATGAAGTAGAAACACCAGTAATTATAGAAAAATATGGGATCAAAATAGGATATTTAGGATTCTCTGATGTCGGTCCTGTATGGATGAAAGCAACCGAAGATCAAGCTGGCATACTACTAGCAAGTAACCCACGTTTTGATGAAATAATACAAAATGCTTCAAAACAAGTTGACCATCTAATAATTTCATTCCATTTCGGAGATGAATATAAAACTAAACATAACACTAGACAAGAATATCTAGCACATAAAGCGATAGATGCTGGAGCAAAAATAGTAATTGGGCATCATCCTCATGTGATAGAAGATATAGAAGTTTATAAAAATGGTTTTATAGCTTATTCATTAGGCAACTTTATTTTTGATCAAGGTTTTTCAACAAATACAATGGAAGGGATGCTTCTTGAAATGAAATTAAATAAACTTGGAGAAATAACTATAAAGAAAAATATAGTCAAACTAAATAAATTTTTTCAACCAGATAAAGTAATTATCGGTAAAGAAGAAAAAATAATTTTTAAGAAATAAAAGTAAAACAAAAAATCAAACAACGTTATGTTATGTGTTTTTCTTTTATTATAAATTTATTATCCTTTCCACGCAGACATTATAAAAAGCAAAATAAGTATCATAGGTACAAAAACAAATAATATAATTAATAAAAAAGAAATACCAACTACTTTGGAAGTCTTTTTTAGGGCACTATTTTCTTGTCCAGGTAATATTATGCCTTTTTTTTCCAATCTGATGTTTCGTATTCCACGAATAAATAAAAGTATTCCATATAACAAAAGTAATATAAATGGTAAAATAACCAAAAGTTCCCAAAAGTTTGTCGGTATTTTTGTATTTATTAGTGAAAAAACTCCAAAAAAAGTAAGAATCATTCCAATTAATATAAAAACCTCATTTTTATAATCTTTTTTCATAATAATATTATTAAATTAATAATTACCCTTTACTTTTTTATCATATCATATATATTCAAAGTTAATCATTAAAAATTACACATTTAAGCCATGGCTGATATGAGGATAAATGGCTATAATTTCTTTATATAAGATTTTGCTAGTTTAAATGTCTTGCAGTTATCTCCTATTTTTATTTCTTTTAAGTAATCTAAAAAGTCTTTTGGTAATGGAGAAGGCCCTACCCAAACACTTTTTTGAATCATTATATAACCAAACTTTATTAGTTGTCTTCGAAACCAATCTCTTTCTTTCTTTTTATCAGATGGAATGTCATACATCACAATCAAATTTTTAGAAGAATCTTTATTAAAAGGAGAAATAAAGGTAACATTATAGAAAGTCCTCTTTCTATTTTCTTTTTTTGCACGACTTTTTCTCCCTTCTGAAAAAATCGGAATACCAAAAGAATTTACTTCTATCCCTTTATAAAATAATCTCTTTTTTGAATTCATATAAAAAACTATATCACAAAATCCCCATATACACCATGGCGTATATGGGGATTTATTACAATTCTTTTACAACTTCCTATTTATTTTGCAATAGCTACTGCATCGTCTAATTTGACAGAAAGAAGCTTGGAAGATCCATCATTCCCTATAGTTACCCCATATAACGTACCAGCACGAGACATTGTCTCACGATTATGAGTGACAACAATAAGCTGAGAGGCCCCTGAGAGTTTTTCTAACATATCTCCATATTTGCGAGAATTTGATTCATCCAAAGCAGCATCCGTTTCATCAAGAACTAAGAATGGTGGTGGATTTACTTGTGACATAGCAAAAAGAAGAGCAATAGATGTGAGTGATCTTTCCCCTCCTGAGAGTGCATTTAATTCTTTTACTTTTTTATGTGGGAGAGAAACATTTATCTCAATACCCTGTTCAAAAACAATTTCATCTTCATCTCCTTCCTCTCCTTCTTCTTCCTTTCCTCTCTTCTTTTTATTTTCAGTTGTAACAGAGAGAAAGCCTGTTCCACCATCAAACATTAATGAGAAAAATTTATCAAATTCTATATTTATTTTTTTAATACCTTCTTTAAACTCTACATCAATTTTTTCTTTCAAATCCACCATAAGTGTACGAAGTGACTCTATACTTACGACTAAATCTTCCATTTCTTTTGCCAAAAAATTATCTCTCTCTGAAACTTCTTCAAACTCTTTTATTATCTCAGACCCACCACCCAAACCAACATCTTCCAATTTTATCTTAATGCGTTCGATTTTTCGTCTTAACTCCTCCTGTTCTATTCTGTTTATTATGACCTCTCCGCCAAAGGCGGATCCGCCTTCAGTGGAAAAATTTTTGTAAGTTAATATCTCACTGCCAATAAGTATTTCACCTTCTTTTATCTCATTTTTAAAGGCTTCTGATTCTTTTGATAAAGACTCCTCTTTTATCGATATGAGCCCCAAAGAAGAAGATAATTCTTGCTGTTTAACCCTAAAATTAAACTTTTCTTTTTCTTTTAAATGTAAAGCCTCATTTTCTTGGTTAATCTCTTTTTTTAATATTTCTATTTTTTCAAAAATTTTCTTTTCTTCATCTGTAATATTTTGCATTTCAAGCAAAATTTCTTGCTGATTCTTTTTTAACTCAGAATTCTCTGAAAATATAGTTTCTGAATGGTCTGGCTGGGATAGGGACCCAGAGAACCGAGAACCTGAAGAAATTATATTTCCAGAGAATTCTTTTAAAATATTCTGAATTCTCAAAAGAATAATCTTGATTTCTGCTGCACTATCTTCTACAATAGCTATTTCTATTTCAGAATTAATTTCATCAAATATAGCCTTTATTTCTTCAGGGTTTTTTATCGAAACTTCTGGAATTTTTTCACTTCTCCTCTCTTCCATTTCTATCATTCCTTCGATTCTTCCCAATTTACGTTCTATTTCATTCTTAACATTACGAATTTCACTTATTTTTTTCTCAAAGATTTTTAATTCTTTTTCCCCGCCTACATCGCTATGCATAGCATTGTAGGCAGGTTTTTCATTTTCTTCTATATCTGAAATGTTTTTATTTATATCTCCTAATTCTATCTCTATTTTGCTCTTTTCACTAAGTAAACTGGACTGCTCTTTTTCTAAATAAATACTTTCTTTCTTTAAATATTCTTTATATAAAGATAAAAGTGACACCTGCATTTCTTTTGCTTTCTCAAATTTATCTACTTGTTTTTTTAAAAAATTCAAATGTGGAGCATTTTCTCGACGTAAAAGAGAGACCTCCTTCATATTATTAGTAGTCCTTTCTAGTTTACGTTGTGCTTCTTTTATTTTATATTGGTAAATTTTAAGTCCAAGAGCATCTTCTACCATCTCTCTCCTATCTCTAGGAGATGCATTCAATATCCTATCTGCTTCACCTTGGGAAATGATGTGATGCCCAGAAGAACCAATATTAACTGATGATAAAAGATTATTAATATCTTTTAATCTCACCTCCGAGCCATTCAAAATGTATTTATTTAACCCATCAGAAAAAACTTCACGAGAAATTGAGATGACATCGTAATTTAAATTAAAATTTTCACCTGTTTCATTAGAAAGTTTAAAAACTTTATCAGAGTTATCAAAATATATCGTAACAACTGCACGTGAACTTTTTGGCAAATTTTTAGATCCTTTAAAAATTAAATCAGATCCTGATGTTCCACGCATTGACTTCATTGATTGTTCTCCTAAAACAAAGCGAAGTGCTTCTACAACATTTGACTTACCAGATCCATTTGGACCTACTATAGAAATAATAGGATTCTGGAATTCCAAAATTATTTTTTTTGAAAAAGATTTAAAACCATTAATTTCAAGATTCTTTAATCGCATCCCAGTACTAAAATTTTATTAATAACATTCATCATTATACCCCGTAATCAAAAATTTAGTACGGGACAAGTATTATTCTAACCAATTTTTTACTTTTAATGCCATTTCAGCTGCTTTTTGTTCTGCCTCTTGTTTTGATTTACCTTTACCTTCAGCAATTAAATTAGAACCAAAATAAATACCCACTGTAAAATATTTATCATGGTCAGGGCCTGATTCGTGTAAAACCTTATAAAGAGGTGTAACCTGAACGAATTCTTGTGCTTTTTCTTGAACTAAACTCTTTGCGTCACGCCAAAGTTTTTTAGAAACAATTTCTTTCGTATGTGGTAAAAGAGTTGTCTTTACAAATTTATCTACAACATTATAACCTTGATCTAAATAAACCGCTCCAATATATGCCTCATATGTATTAGCTAAAATATATTGTCTAGCCTTACCATTATCTTTAGCTTCACCTTTAGACAAAAGTAAATAATCATTCATCCCTATTCTTAAAGCAACTTCAGAAATGATAATAGCATTCACTAAGGCCGAACGAATCGCGGTCAATTCTCCTTCTGTATAGTTTGGATATTTTTTATAAA
>PFRK01000003.1 GCA_002788475.1 Candidatus Nomurabacteria bacterium CG_4_9_14_0_2_um_filter_32_10
AATATATTTATGTTTCGACAAGACCCATTTGTTACTGGTGAGTATTATCATATCTACAATAGAGGTATAGACAGAAGGATAATATTTAAATTAGAAAGAGATTATCAAAGATTTATTATGCTTTTATATCTTGCAAATTCACAAGAATCTTTTCGCCTCGATGATTTTTTAAATAAGTCTAATAAGACGTTTTATGATGTTTTAATTTTAGATAGAGGAGAACCACTAGTATCAATAGGTGCTTGGTGTTTAATGACTAATCATTTTCATTTATTAGTTAAACAAGAAGTTAATGGAGGAATTACAAAGTTTATGAAAAAACTTGGTACTGGGTATGCTATGTTTTTTAATATTAAATATCAAAGAAAGGGAGCTTTATTTGGAGGTCTTTTTAAGTCAAAACATATTGGAGAAGATTTGCATTTAAAACATTTATTTGGCTATATTCATTTAAATCCCCTAGATATAAAATTTTCTGGTTGGGAAAAGTTTATAGAAAAAAAATATCCCAAAGATTGGAAAGATTTCTTGGAAAATTATTATTATTCAAGTTATCAGGATTATATTGGTGTAAATCGTAGGGAAGGAAATATCTTAAATAAGAATGCTTTTCCAGGTTACTTTAATGAAGAGGATTCCTTTGAAGATTTTATAGATGATTATTTATCATTTGACCCCCTCGCAAGGACGGTCCTTGCGAGGGGGTAAGTTTTTTTTATATTGTTTTATATTGTATGTGCTATAATTTATAAGTTATAAAAGTATTAAAATAATAATTATGATTTTTATTCTTACACTTATTTTCTTTGCGTTAGGTCTTATTATTGGTAGTTTTTTGAATGTGGTTATTTTTCGATTTAACACACAACGTTCTTTTGGCGGAAGAAGTGGATGTATGACTTGTCAGAAACAGCTTTGTTGGTATGAGCTTATACCTTTGTTTAGTTTTTTAGGACTTAAAGGAAGATGTCTAGCTTGTAAAGCAAAAATTTCAATTCAATATCCTATAGTTGAATTTATTTCTGGATTAGTTTTTGCAGGAATATTTTTAAAATTTCAAGATATTTTCTTTATAAATACATTAGTGTTCTCTATTTCTTATGCTTATTATGCGACGATGTTCTCTATTCTCTTAGTTATCGCAGTTTATGATTTTAAACATAAAATAATTCCGGACATTCTTTCTCTTATTTTTGGTCTTATAGCTTTCATTGGTATATTTTTCTTTTCTAATTATCTATTTTATCCTCATATTCCGACTGTTTTAGAATTTTTGTCAGGAATATTATTAGCATTACCTTTTGCATTTTTGTGGCTTGTATCTAAAGGTACTTGGATGGGGCTTGGAGATGCGAAGCTTGCATTAGGACTCGGCTGGTTAGTTGGATTTTCTAGAATACTTTCTGGTGTGGTTGTGGCATTTTGGTCAGGAGCAATATTAGGAATTTTCCTTATAGCCTTTTCAAAAAAATATGGCATGAAAAGTGAGATTCCATTTGCTCCGTTTCTAGTTTTAGGTGTATTGATTGCATTTTTCTTTGAATTAAGTCTTTTTGCAGTAGGTTTTTAAAAAATGATTTCTTTTTTAAAAAAATTAAAGGTTTATAAGCTAAAAGCTATAAGCTACCCCAGTAGTAAAGTAAAACTTACTACGGGGCACGGTAAGCTAAATAGAGGCATGACTTATGTGGAGCTTATTGTAGTTTTGAGTATTTTTTCTATAATGACTTCCGTTGTTCTTTTTAATTACAAAGGGTTTCAAGCAAAGGTGGATATAAAAGTTTTAGCCAATGACATTGCATTAAAAATTGTGGAAGCACAAAAATCTTCTATTTCTGGAAAATTGAACATTCATGCATCTGTTGATTGGAAACCGTCTTATGGACTTTATTTTGATTTACAAGGCATTCTTTTTGGTGGAAATAATAAACAATTTATCTATTTTGCTGATTTATATCCTCTCCTTACTCCGGATAGACAATATTCTGATGGAGATTTTTGTTCTTCTGTTGATAGTCCTGATGTAGAATGTTTAGATAGAATAGATATTACAAAAGGAAATTTTATATCTCAAATAGAAGGTTATTCAGGTTCTAGCCTTACTACAATTAAAGATCCTTTGTCTATTACTTTTAAAAGACCAGATTCCAGTGCAGTTTTTTTCTCGAATGATCCTGATATTAATAAATATGATTATATACAAATTACTATTTCTTCTTCTGGGTCAAGTCCATCTAAAGCATATATAAAAGTATATCCTTCAGGGAGAATTCAGATAGACTGAGTAGTTGCAAAGTTCATAAGGTTTATAAAGTTATAAAGAAATGCAAAATAAAAAAAACAATCAAAGCGGTTACACAATAATAGAAACGATGATATCTATTACTATTTTCTTGGTTGTTATTATGATTGGAATGAGTGCTCTTTTAAACGTCAATCTAATTCATAAAAAATCTCAAGATATGCGATCTATTTTGGACAATTTAAGTTTTATTATGGAAGATATGTCTAGAAATTTACGAACAGGATACGATTATTATTGTGGTAGTGGTGTAAGTGAAATACCTCTAAGTTGTGAAAATGGGAAAACTTTATTTTTTGAAGAAGCAACTGGTGAAACTGGAAAAACTGATGATCAATGGGGATACGAAATTAAATTTAATGGTGATACTTATGATATAAATAAATCTACTGATGGAGGTTCGACTTGGATACAATTAAATCCTGAAGAAGTTAAGTTAAGTTCAGATTCTATTTTTATTGTAACTGGCGCAGAACCACCAAATGGAGATTTACAGCAACCATACGTGATAATAAAATTAGTTGGGGAAATAACTTACAGAGGAGTCAAAAGTCCATTTTCATTGCAAACTAGCGTTTCACAACGAAAATCAGATAATATTGTTATTTCACCATAAGAGTAAAATATTTTAAATTAAATGATAAAAAAATATTTTAAAAAGAATAATAAACTTGCTACAGGATTTACCCCCACACCAAAAATTTTTGGTGTGAGCTTGCGAGGTAAGCGGGGGTTTACTCTAGTTGAAACACTCATTGCTATTTCTATTTTTTCTGTATCTATTGTTTCTATGATGTCTGTTTTAGGTGGTGGAGTTTCTGATATAAATTATGCTAAAAGTAAAATGACAGCTATTTATATAGCCCAAGAAGGTATTGAATATGTTAGGAATCAGCGTGATAATTATGTTTTATATAATGAAAATGGTTGGGAGAAATTTATAGAATCTAGCCCTGATATAAAATGCCCTGATCCATCTGATACTAAATTTTTAAGAACATGCAATATAAATACGGATATAAATAATGAAGTAAAAGTTTCTTCTGATGTTTTTTGGGTTCAAAAGGGTGTGACTCATGACGTTATTTTGACAGAGGATTTATTTAATTGGGTAGAATGATGAAATAGCTTTTAGGTGTTAGCTTATAGCTTTTAGAATAATTACGAATTAAAATGCAAAAAGAAAAGATAAAAAAGAATAAAGGATTTGTTTTACTTTATGTTGTTATGATTTCAAGTATTATTTTGGTAGTGACATTAAGTGTTGGAGATATATCATTTAAAGAAATTAAGTTTGGTACTTCAGCTAAGGATACCAATGATGCATTTTTTTCTGCTGATACTGGGGCTGAATGTGCTTTATATAATGATAGGTCTGATATCAATGCTTTTGTAGAGGGTGGAGCGAGTGTATTTTGTCTTGATAGATCTATTAATTTAAAAGGAGATTCTTCAGATTGGTATTTTACTCTTTCTGGATTAGGTAATGAGTCAAAAGGTTGTGCTATAGTTAAAGTTCATAAAGAAAATTTTGTAGAACCTATAACTACTACGATAATTTCTAAGGGATATAATGATGGAGGTATTATTGAAGATGTTTGTGATCAAGGACCAAATACTGTGGAAAGACAACTTGAATTAAATTATTGATTTTAGTATGCAAAAATCTAATAAGAATAATAAAAAAAGAGCCAGTTTTGCCGAGTCTAGGCGGGTACAAAAATTGCGAAATGAAATTGCACGTTTGCGAGATGCTTATCATATAAAAAATTTACCGAATATTACAGATGATGTATATGATTCTTTGACAAAAGAATTAAATATTCTTTTGCAAAAGTATCCAGAGTTTAACGACCCAAATGCGAAAGAGTTGAGGGTAGCTGGTAAACCACTAGACAAATTTGAGAAGGTTAAACATGAGGTAAAAATGTTTTCGATTGCTAATGTTTTTTCAGACGAGGAATTTTTTGCATGGGAAAAAAGAAATTTGAAATTACTTGGAAAAGATTTCCCTGAATCTTCCCATGAACCAGGTACAGGGGAATTCCCCCGTACCTGGTTCATGGGAGGAATTGAGTATTTTTGTGAATTAAAATTTGATGGGCTTGCTGTATCACTTATTTATGAAAATGGGGAATTTATAAGAGGTGTCACGAGGGGAGATGGAGAAGTAGGTGAAGATATAACTCAAAATTTGAAAACGATAAGATCAATTCCTCTTGAGTTATCCCCCATCTCCTTAACAAGGAGAGGGGTGGGGGGTGAGGTTAATTCTATTCCAGATTATATAGAAGTTCGTGGTGAAGTTTTAATGAAAAAGAGTGTATTAAAGAAACTCAATGAACTTAATGAAAAAGAAGGAAAATTACCTTTTGCAAATTCTAGAAATGCAGCAGCAGGATCACTTCGTCAGCTTGATCCAGAACTTGCAAAACAGAGAAGTCTTGATTTTTTTGCTTATGAAATTGTTCAAATAAAAGGAAATGAATGGCAAAAGTATATAGAAAAACATTTTCAAAAACATGAATTGTTGCATGAATTTGGTTTTATGGTTGATAAATATGCAAAAAAGTTTTCTTCCTCAAAGGATATTCCAAATTTTATAAATAAAGTTTTAGAAATTAGAGAGAATTTACCTTTTGGTATTGATGGGGTTGTTATTAATGTAGATGATACAAAGACATTTGAAAATCTTGGGGTGACAGGAAAAGACCCGAGAGGAATTATTGCTTTTAAATATCCAGCAGAAAAAGCCGCTACTGTAGTAAAAGATATAAAAATAAATGTAGGACGAACTGGAGTGCTTACTCCACTTGCGATTTTTGAGCCGACTTCTATAGCAGGTTCTATTATATCTAAAGCGACTCTTCATAATATGGATCAAATAGGGAGATTAGATTTAAGAATAGGAGATACTGTTGTAATAGAAAAAGCAGGTGATGTTATTCCGAAAGTTGTTGAAGTGTTGACGCGAATGCGTACGGGTAAAGAAAAAAAATTTAAGATGGTTCAGAAATGTCCAGCTTGTGGAGGAAAAATAAATAAAAAAATAACAGGGAACTTGGGGAGCTCCTCTTTGAAAGGTCCTCGGTTTCCTGGGGCCCCGAACCCCAGCCAGACCATTTCTCATAGGACTCCACAAGTTCCCGATAAAAATCTTTCTGTTGCTTATTACTGCACCAATCCTAAATGTTCTGCCAAAAACGAAAGATCACTTTTGCATTTTGTTTCTGTTTTTGGAATTTATGAATTGGGTCCGAAGATTCTAAGACGATTCAAAGATGAAGGATTAATTACTGATGCGGCCGATATCTTTACTCTTTCCAAAGAAGATATTGCACCACTTGAAAGATTTGGAGAAAAATCAGCAGAAAATATTATAAAGGAAATACAATTGAAGAAAAAAATTCCACTTTCTAAATTTCTTTTTGCGCTTGGAATATTACATGTGGGGGAAGAAACAGCCAGAGATTTGGCGATGAATTTTGGTTCTTTTAAGAAGATTACTGAAGCAAAAATTGAAGAGATAAATGAAATAGAAAACATAGGGCCTGCAGTTTCTGAAAGTGTCTGTGTTTATTTTAAAGATAAAAATAATTTATCTTTTATAAAAAAGTTATTTGATAATGGTGTTATCGTAGAAAGCTATAAGCTATCAGCTATCAGCTATAAGCTGTCGGGATTGATTTTTGTTTTGACAGGTACACTTTTACAAATGTCTCGTGAATTGGCTAAAGAAAAGATTATTTCCCTAGGAGGAAAAGTCACAAATTCTGTTTCTAAAAGTACTTCTTATGTAGTGGTTGGGGAAGAAGCTGGTTCAAAGTTGAAAGATGCACAAAAATTAGGTATAAAAATAATCAACGAGAAAGATTTTTTGGATATGCTATACTAAGTAGTCATAAAGTAGAAAGTTTATAAAGTTATAAAGTTAAATGCAGAATAAATTAAAGGTTTTTATAATATTTTTTGGCTGCTTATTGTTTAGGTTAATTCCCTTGAGAGCACCTAATGTAGAACCCATAATGGCCTCTATTATGCCTCTGGGACGCAAATATGGCGCTTTGTGGGGTTTTTTATTTGGGTTCCTTAGTATTATTGTTTATGATATTTTAACTCATTTTGGAGCTTGGACTTGGATAACAGCTATTACTTATGGAGTTATTGGGGCAGTTTCTTCAGTTTATTTTAATAAATTTAAAGCATCTGTTTTTAATTTTGCAGTATTTGCTTTTTTTGCAACGATTGTTTTTGATTTAGTAACGGGAGTTTTATTTGCTCCAATGTTTGGGCAAAGTGTATTGAATGCTTTTGTTATGCAAATTCCTTTTACAGCTCTTCATTTAGCAGGGAATATAGGTTTTGCACTTACATTAAGTCCATTAATAAACAAATGGTTTGTTTCTGAACAATTTTTGGGATTAAAAAAAAGTTCTTCGTTGTTAGAAGCAAAAATTTAATGTAGATTAAGAAAATGGAGGCGTCGGATAGCGGTTTATTCCACCACCTTGGAAAGGTGGCATACCGAAAGGTATCGAGAGTTCGAATCTCTCCGCCTCCGCAATTTTTCGAAAAGGGCTTCGGAACCAAAAATATGGTCGGCACGAAGTGCCGTCTGTTCTGAATTCCCCCCAAAAAATCCTGAATCTGAAAGGGTTCGCCACGCTCCGCGTGGCTCAAAAAATACGGTTCGAGCTTCAATAATAAAGTTCGAACCGACTTTTTTGAACAAATGAAGATTTTCTTCATTTGTTTTCTCGTTAGCCAATTCCACCATATGAATATTGGTTTTTAGAAAATTTTCGGTAAGTTCGAACCGATTATTGGATTTTTTCTCAAAAGCCGATAATTTCTCTTTTAAAAGTTGTTTTTGATTCACTAACTTATTTTTAGAATCACGATATTCTTCCAAAGACAGAACATTTTCTAAATATAAGTTCATCAACTTTTCAACTTTTGAATCCAAAAGAGAAATTTCATCTTTTGTTTTTTGAGAAAAAATCTCACTCGATTGGGTTTCGGATGATTGGTCTTTTCTGTTTTCTTCAATCATCCAATTTGCCCAATCGAGTGGTAAAGAAACTTTCTTGATTTCCTCCTTAATTTGAGAAGTGATGATTTCCTCACGAACATATTTTTGTTCACAAGGATTTTTCCGTTTTGTACATCGCAAATAGTTATGACCTTTTTGTGTTTCGGTGGTAATAAAACAACCACATTCTCCGCAACGGAAAAATCCTCTATACAAAAATGGTTTCAGTCCTTTGCTATGCGGTTTAGATTTCCTCATCATCACTTCTTGAACGGAATCAAAAAGTTTCTTTGTGATAATCGGTTTGTGCTTTCCTTCGTATATTTCACCACCATATCTCATTAAGCCAGTGAATATCGGATTTCTCAAAATTTGTTGGTAGTTGGAAACGGAAAGCACCTTTCCATTCTTTCTACTCAATCCAAGAGCGTTAAACTTATCGTGAAGTTGGCGCAAAGTGAAATTTCCAGTTGCATAGGCCTCAAATGTTTTCTTGATTAAAGGTGCGATATTCTCATCGGGTACTATTCCAGCACCTTTCACATTTACATAGCCCAGAGGCGACATTTGAGGCCATATACCGTCTTTCACTTTGTTTCTGTGTCCACGCTTAATATTTTCCGATAAGTTATCCACATAATAC
>PFRK01000044.1 GCA_002788475.1 Candidatus Nomurabacteria bacterium CG_4_9_14_0_2_um_filter_32_10
AAATATGGTACTATAAAAATATGCACGCTTAGCTCAGTTGGTAGAGCATCGTCTTGACGTGACGAGGGTCGTAGGTTCAATTCCTACAGCGTGCACATGAAGATATTATCAATTGAAACAAGTTGTGATGATACAGCTATAACCTTAATGGAAATGCATGGATCATTTTCCACCAGAGGCAGATCCGCCTTCGGCGGAAAAATTTTAGCTAATTCTTCAAATTCACAAATAAAAATTCACGCTCCATATGGCGGAGTCTACCCAATGCTCGCTAAACGTGAGCACATAAAAAACTTACCTATACTTTTAGAAAAAGTCTTAAAGTGTGCAAAGTCGAACTTTGCACAGATAGATTTGATAGCTGTCACCTATGGACCAGGGTTAGAGCCTTCACTTTGGACAGGAATAGTTTTCGCAAAAGAATTATCAGAAAAATGGAAAATTCCAATTATACCAGTAAACCATATGGAAGGTCATATAGTCTCAGTATTTGCAAAATCTAAAGGCCAGTTTTCTATTCCTAAAATAAACTTCCTTGTTCTGTCTCTTCTTGTATCAGGAGGACATACAGAATTGATATTATCTAAAGATTGGTTAAATTATAAAATAATCGGAGAAACATTAGATGATGCTGCTGGAGAAGCATATGATAAGGTCGCAAGAATGATGAATTTACCCTACCCTGGTGGTCCAAAAATTTCAAAATTAGCAGAAAAAGCAAGAGAAAAGGAAAAACTAAAAAGAAAAAACCGGTCCTTAAAAATTCAAAAAGGGCCGGCCTTCTCTTCCTTTTCTTTACCCCGTCCTATGCTTTATAGCAAAAATTTTGATTTTTCTTTTTCTGGTTTAAAAACTGCCGTGCTTTATCTAATACGTGACCTCAAAAAAGAAAATCCAAATATTTTACCTACCCGCAATGCTTCAAGTATAACTGATGCAGGCGGGCAAAATGACAAAATAAAACAAGCTATTGCTTTAGAATTTGAAAATGCAGTGGTAGAAACTTTAATTTACAAAACTACAAAAGCAAAAGAAAAATATAAAGCAAAAACAATCATAGTCGCAGGTGGAGTAGCTTGTAATAAACATTTACAAAGAGAAATGAAAAAAGCTGTGGGTAAAGACATCAAATTACTTTTTCCAGAAAAAGAGTTAACTGGAGACAATTCCATAATGATAGGTATGGCTGGATATTTGCAATTTATAAAAAATAATAAAAAAGTACCAAAAATTTCAAGTATAAAGGCTAATGGTAATTTACGACTAAAATAATTTCTAAAAACATAATTATAAAAGTTTTCGCCTGCAGGCACTGGCTTCGTTTTGTCTGCCAGAAAATTTTTGATAATTATGTTTTTAGAAAGATAGAAAACCCTTTTATTTTATGATATTATTTAATAATGGATGAAAAACTACTAAAGCCCTACGACCCAAAAGAAACAGAAGATAAAATATATAAGCTCTGGGAAGAGAGTGGTTTTTTTAATCCAGACGTATGTGTAAAAAAAGGAATAACAAAACCAGATGCAGAAACTTTCACTCTAATAATGCCTCCAACTAATGCTAACGGCTCTCTGCACGCTGGTCATGGCCTCGTAATGGCTATAGAAGACATCATGGTGCGTTACAAAAGAATGCAAGGGTTTAAAACTCTTTGGCTTCCAGGGCTTGACCACGCTGGTTTCGAGACACAAATCGTATATGAAAAGCAATTGGAAAAAGAAGGTCGAACAAGATTTGAAATTGAATCAAAAAAATTATATAAAGAAATACTAGATTTCACTCTTAAAAATTCAAAAAATATAAAATCCCAAATAAAAAAAATGGGGGCGTCTTGTGATTGGTCTCGAGAAAAATTCACATTAGATGATAATATCGTAAAAACTGTTTATCAAACTTTCAAAAGAATGTATGATGATAATTTAATCTATAGAGGAAACAGAATAGTCTCTTGGTGTTCAAAACATCAAACTTCTTTTTCTGATTTAGAAATAAAAGATGAAGAGCGTATAGATAGTTTATATTATTTAAAATATGGACCATTTGTAATTGCTACATCTAGACCGGAAACAAAATTTGGTGATAAATATGTGGTAATGCATCCTGATGATAAGCGTTATAAAGATTATACACATGGTCAAAAAATAGAACTAGAATGGATTAACGGCCCTACGACAGCAACAATTATAAAAGACAATAGTATTGATATGGAATTTGGAACTGGAGTAATGACCATTACTCCTTGGCATGATGCCACAGATTTTGAAATTGCTGAAAGACATAAATTAGATAAAGAACAAATTATAGACGAATTCGGGAAATTACTTCCCATAGCAGGAGAATTCACAGGACAACATATAAAGAAAGCACGAACACTCATAATCGAGAAGCTTCAAAAAAAAGGCTTAATAGAAAAAATAGATGAAAATTATAAACATGTTATTCGAACATGTTATAAATGTGGAACGACTATTGAACCCCAAATAAAAAATCAATGGTTCGTAAAAATGAAACCATTAGCTGAACAAGCTTTAGAAAAAATAAATAACAAAAAGATAGAATATATACCAGAACATTATCAAAAAATTACAGTACATTGGCTTGAAAATATAATAGATTGGAACATTTCACGTCAAATCGTATGGGGTATTCCAATCCCGGCAAAAATTTGTAACAAATGTGAAAATGGTATGGTAGATATAGAAAATATCATTTCAAAATGCGAAAAATGTGGTGGAGATGTAAGGACAGATTCTGACACTTTTGATACTTGGTTTTCTTCAGGTCAATGGCCTTTTGCTACTCTTGGTTATCCAGATAATAATGACTTCAAAACATTTTATCCAACTAATGTTATGGAAACAGCTGGAGAAATTATATTTTTCTGGGTTTCTCGAATGATTATGTTAGGACTTTATATTACTGGGGAAATCCCATTTAAAACAGTTTATCTACATGGACTTGTTCTTGATGCAAAAGGACAAAAAATGAGTAAAAGTAAAGGAAATGTAATTGATCCATTAATTTTAACAGAAAAATTTGGCACCGATGCATTTAGAATTGGTATGATTATCGGCAATACTCCAGGAACATCTCTTGCTCTTTCTGAAGATAAAATTAGAGGTTATAAAAACTTTGCAAATAAAATATGGAATGCAACTCGTTTTGTGCTAGAAAACACTAAAAATTTTACACCCCCAGAAACTCCAAATTATGATGAAGAAGATAAGAAATCAGACGAAGAATTAAAACTTTTAATCAAAGAAATCACGAAAGAAATGGATGAATACAAATTCTATATCGTTGCTGAAAAACTATATCACTATTTCTGGCATACTTTTGCCGACGTCATTATTGAAAGATCAAAAGTTAAAATTTTAAAAAATCAAAATGCAGATTCAGCAAAAATATTATTAAACACACAACTTACTACCCTACTCAAATTACTTCACCCATTTATACCTTTTGTTACTGAAGAAATTTGGTCTATCATAAAAAAAGACACTAAAGAAAAAAACGACTTATTAATGGTTGCCAAATGGCCAGCTTAAAAAAATGACTACTGACCCAAAAATTTTAGGTTTAGCACTTTTAGGAGGAATTGCTCCTGCTCTTATCTGGCTTTGGTTTTGGCTTAAAGAAGATAATCAAAAACCTGAACCAAAAGGGCTTATAGCTACAATATTTATTATTGGTATGATTGCAGTTATTTTTGTAATACCAATTCAAAAATTTATCCAATCTAGTATAATTTCTTACGAATGGCAAACCATCGCTTGGGCAAGTGCAGAAGAATTAATTAAATATTTAGGAGTAGTAATTTTACTTTATAAAACAAATCGTATCGATGAACCCATAGATTGGCCAATTTTCTTGATTACTGCTGCACTAGGATTCGCAGCATTAGAAAATACATTATTTCTAATAAAACCTCTATCCTTAAACCAAACAACAGTCGGTTTACTAACAGGCCAACTCAGATTTTTGGGGTCTACTCTTCTCCACACTGTATCATCTGGGTTAATAGGCGTTGCCCTAGGACTTTCATTTTTTATGAGTAAATATATAAAAAAAATGTACCTACTAATAGGTATTATACTTGCTATCGCCTTGCATAGTACCTTTAATTTTTTTATAATAGGAGATAATGGAAACAATCTTTTAAGAGTATTAGGTTTTCTTTGGGTCGTTACAATTATTATCATATTACTTTTTGAAAAATTAAGAAGAATGAGTGCATAGATGGAATGAATCCACTAGAATTTTTTAACAAAATACACATTATAAATTAATTTATTTTTATACCAATCATACAGTCTTTATATAGATAAGTAGATTAGGTATAAAATTTAGACAGATGAATATACAAAATAAAAAAAGAAGTTTTTTTGATAGATTAACTGGAAGTATGCATGCCGAAGAAGAAGATGAAGAAATAAAAAATATACCTATAAAAGGAGAAAAAAAGAATGGTAACGGTTGGATGGAAGAAGAAAATGAAGAACTCGAATTGACCGTTGATGTCTACCAAACATCAACAGACATAATATTACAAACTATGGTCGCTGGTGTTAAACCAGAAGATCTAGAGCTTACTATAGCTAGAGATACAATCACTATTAGAGGTAAAAGAGAAGAAAATCGAAATATAGAAGAAGAAAATTATTTTATAAAAGAACTTTATTGGGGAAAATTTTCTCGCACCATACTTCTCCCCCAAGAAGTAGAACCAGAAGAAGTCGAAGCTACAGAAAAACATGGTCTATTGACTATAAAAATACAAAAGGTAGATAAAGAAAAAAGAAATACAATAAAAGTTAAATCAATTTAAAAATAAAAAAATCTGTAGAAATACAGATTTTTTTATTTTGTGCCTAGGGGGTGAATCGCACACCCGACCTGTCCCTCTTCAGGGGAACGCTCTACTACTGAGCTACCTAGGCATACTTTAATTCTAAAACTTTTTCAATAAATCTTTAAAAGAAGATGTATTATCTGAAACATCTTTTATATCTTTTTGAATACCAAGAACAGATTCATATAAATCAATTACTTTATTTAAAAATGGTTCCAAAAAATAAAAAGATCCAAATGCTATACCTACTATTACTAAAATCTTTACTACTCGCCAGATAAATTCTCTATTCTGGACACCCCGAATTTTATAAAGTAATTTATTGTTTTCTTCAGCAATAACCAATGTGTTTTGAAGTAATTGCTTTTCTTCTGGATCCATCCTGTACGAAATTCTATCATTATTTTTTCTGACAGAATTATTTACCTTAATAAGTGAACCCCATTATTTCGTACGGGATCCATAAATAATATTTTATCATAACTTTTTACAAAAGCCAATTTTTAAATTTTAGTTTTTTATGTTAAATTATAAGCATTCCTCTCGTAGTTCAACCTGCCCACCACACTTGCTTCCATAGTTCAATGGATAGAACAATTCCGTCCTAAGGAATAAATGTAGGTTCGATTCCTACTGGGAGCACAATTATATAAGGCAAGTGGGCGGGTGAAGATAGAATAGTCCCGTCCTAAGGCGTTGATGTAGGTTCAATTCCTACCGAGGACACCACAACCAAACAACCCCCTTTTTCAAGAAAATTTTCGCGTGCTTCGCGAAGCGAAACATAAGGTGGGATAGGGTTAAATTCAATCCGGCGATTTTTTAAAAACGAAACGGACTAATGTGGTACGCTCCGCGTACATCATTGCTTTAATATTTCTACCACGTTCTACTAATGTGCTAATTCAAATGGACTCGGAAAAGCGGAACAAATATTTTGGGGTGAGCTTGGGATTGGGACCTAAGTGCCAGACCTTTTGAGATGATACTCCGTCCAAAAGGTGTACAGCTCCTGTAAAGAGGAGAATTCCGCTTTTCCTCGACTAATGTTCTTTTGGCGAGATTTCAAATTCTGCCCACAAAAAAAATTTAAAAAAAATACAAACAAATTTAGAAAATAAAAATTTGAGTTACTCAAACTGTCACTATGATTTATTTTCAATCTGGGACCGAAATAATATTAAAGCTAATGGTATTAATATCATCTGCAATATTGGTGTCAATCCTACTTTCAATAACGGAATAATGGGCATTACGGAGTTATATTCCCATCTGCCGGTTGCAAGAGCATATTTCTCAATAAGTACAGCCATAGTTAAGCCGATAATAATCACAACAAATAGATTCTTTACACTATATTTATCTTTTAAAAGATTATAACCGAACATTAAATAGCTCAATAGAAAGACAATACCAATAATTACTACATCTCCTAAGCTGGCTATAAAATGTACTTTTATTAATCCACTTATTCCAATATAGTGGGGCATATATAAAAAAGCTTGAGATATTTCCCAAATGAAATTCAATACAAAAGCTAAAATAAGAAGATAAGATACTTTTATCATATATTAGTTAACTATGTAGAGGTTAATGCTGATTTAAGGACATCTTTTAACTCTATAACGGATTTCAATGTATTTAACTGATCTTTTGAAACAAGTAGTGAAAACTTATTGTCGTGTTTCAGAAAAATTGCGGGCAGGGCGTAATTATTTAATGCCCCATATTGACTTATTAGCTCATCTTTATGAAGAAAAACTTTTTCTTGTGGTAATGTCGCAAGAAATGGAGCCCATTCCTCTTTCATGGAAAGTGGTCCGTAGGTAATTTTACATAGGTTACATTCATATTGCGATGGAGCAATGATTTTTGTGACAATATCAGATAACCCGGCGAATAATCCTGACTTGGCATTATATATAAAAATGATTGTGTCGGTCATATATTTTTCTTAAAAATCTCAAGCGCATCCTTTTGGCTATCTTGCAAATGCATTGCTGGACGTTTTTCTTTTATCAGATTTTCAGCTTCTCCTATGGTAAACCCTTTACTTATTAAGTAGGAAGCTACGAGAGTGGGAGCTCTTCCATGCCCATTTTTACAATGGACATAAATTTTCTTATTTTGACTGACTAACTTTGTAAGTACTGATACTCCAAATGACAGTTGGTCTTGTGTTGGAGGAGTGTGGTCTGGTGTGGGAATCCATGTGTATATTTCCACTCCAAATGGCACATCGAGTCTATCTTCTTCGAGCGATATATCAGCAGTTATATTTTCTTTTTTCAATACATCAGCAAGACCCATGATACAACATTGATTGGTGCCAATATAAATGCCATCAGTGATGTAGTTGTATTCCAGTATCGGTATTTTAGGGTGAGTATGGTCCATAAATAATATTTAATTAGACTGTTTAAATAATTACTCAACTATTACTTTAATTTCACTACCAAAAACTTTTGAGGCTTTTTCTGTATAGAGAGCGATATTTTCTTTAAAATATGGTGGATGTTGTTTTTGAATTTGCGCTATAACATAATAACCAATCGCCATCATTGTAGCATACCCAACGTTTTCTGGGAGTGGTATATGTAATCTTTTCTCTGGTTCACCCCATATCGTATTTTTCTCTCCAAAACTTATAAAAAGTTCTTCAGAGGGTACAACTGTAACTGCATGCTTCATGTATTCACTCGTTTCAACATCACGAGCAATTCTTCTTCCGAAAAGTTCAATGAATTTCACTTCAAGCATCCGAATAATACCGGAAAATTTTGGCGGTACGATGAAAAAATATTTATCATATTGCGAAAAATCAGGGAGAGTAAGAGTATCTATCTCTTGTTGAATAAATTTTTGTATTTTCTCTGGGTCTTCGTTTGTTTTTCCTAAAATCATTCCTAAATAAGTAGATGTGTTATAGGTGTAGGGCTCGCGATTTTTTGGAAATACAAATATCTTATCATCTTCAATAAATTTA
>PFRK01000017.1 GCA_002788475.1 Candidatus Nomurabacteria bacterium CG_4_9_14_0_2_um_filter_32_10
TTTTATAATATAAATTGCCAAAAAAACTCAATACTCTACGTGGTAATTTAGATCCGATCATTTTACTTCCTAGTGCATGACGAGACCCTATTACCACTCCATAATCTTTACTTTTTTCGATCATTTCTGGAAGATATTTCAATTGAGGAGAAAAATCTGCATCCATCAAAATAACAGATTCAATATCTTTATCATTTATAATTTGTGAAAATACATTAATATATGCTCTTGCTAGCCCATCTTTTTCTTTTCTAGAAACGAGTGTAATATTTGAGTATTCTTTTTTAAATTCAGTGACAATAGAAGCTGTACTATCTGAAGAATTATCATCTGCTACTATAACTGAAATATTTGGCAAAAATTTAAAAATTTGAGGTATTAAAATTTCAATATTCTCTTTTTCATTATAAGTAGGAATAACAATAACTTTTTTCATAAATATAATAATTTAATTATTTTTCTCTTTTTTAAAATCAGCCTCAACCATAATTCTTACTAATTCTTTAAAATTACATTTTGGTTTCCAATTAAGAATTTTTCTAGCTCTACTGCTATCACCACAAAGAGAGCTAACTTCATTTGGTCTAAAATATTTTGGATTAATTTCAATTATAATTGAACCAGTTTTCTTGTCTATGCCCTTTTCATTTAAACCTTTCCCACTCCATTTAATATCAATATTTAAAATCTTACAAACTTCTTCAATAAATTCACGAACTGAATGTGTTTCACCTGTAGCTATAACAAAATCCTGTGGGGTTTTTTGTTGAAGCATCTTCCAAGCTGCTTCCATATATTCTGGTGCATAACCCCAATCACGAGAACTATTGATGTTGCCTAATTCAAAATTATCTAATAACCCTAGTTTTATTTTTACCATAGATTTCGTAATTATCCTAGCGACAAAGCTTTCTTTTGATCTTGGAGATATGTGATTAAAAAAAATTCCAGAACAAATAAAAAGATTATGTTTTTTTCTATATCTCATCACATATTTATTATGAGCTTTGAGTTTAGCTTTACCATATGGACTTGTAGTATTAAACGATGTTTCTTCGTTTTGAAATAATTTAGTTTTACTAAATATTCTAGAGCTTCCTGCTTGAAAAATTTTTACCTTAGAATTAAACTTCATAGCTTCATCAACTAAATATCCAAAACCAGTATAATTTATCTTATTAGTTTCTTTAAGTAGTTTAAATGATTTGGCTTCATTAGATTGAGCTGCAAGATTATAAATTTCATCTGGCCTAGATATTCTTATGGCCTTTTTAATAGATTTTAAATTACCAAGATCTCCTTTTATTAAAATTATTTTTTTGTTTTTATATAGCTTTTCAATATTCAACAAAGAATCTTTTTTAAAACTACGAACTAAACCAAAAACCTTGTAATTTTTTTTCACAAGTAATTCAGCTAAATATGATCCATCTTGTCCAGCAATACCTGTGATTAAAGCTCTTTTTTGATACTTGGGCATAATAAAATATAATATATCATTTCAAACAAAAAGAATACTATTTCTAATTAGATTGTTTATTTTAATATAAATGTATGTTATATTTCTATTATAAATTATGCTTAAATTATCAAATAAAAAAGTTGAAATATTTTATCCGACCTGTAATATAGATACAGTAAAAGATGGTCGTGGTGGTATATTCACGTGGATTCCACAAGACGCAATTATGGAATTCAATATGTTGTATTTTACTCCTGGAGCCTCAAGAGGAAATCATCGTCACCCTGAATTTGTGGAATATTCTTTGATTGTTGATGGATCTGCAATTGTTGTCACTAAAGATGCACCATCTATGAAAGAAAAAGTAATACACGTTAGCAAAGGTTCTTGTATTAGAACACCAAAGGGTGTCAACCATACAATACATGCAATTACCAATCTAACAGTAGTAGCTATGCTCACCAAACCTTGGGATGATTGCAAGACTCCTATTATTAGAGAAAATATTTTGAAGAAATAAAATGACTACAATAGGCCTTTTTGGTGCAAGTGGATTTGTGGGTAAAAAATTGCATACTTCATTAATTAAAAAAGGATATGCAGTATTCCCTATTACTCGTGATAATTATTCTGAACACATAGGGAAATTTTATGATATAGTCATAAATTCTGCTATGCCTTCAGCAAGGTTTTTGGCAAAAATAGACCCAGAAAAAGATTTTAAAGAAACCGTTCAAAAAACTGCAGATATATTTTATAATTGTACTTTTAATAAATTTATTCAAATTAGTACCGTTTCAGCAAGATGTCAACTGGACACCGTTTATGGAAAACACAAACTAGCAGCAGAAAATATATGTAATTGTGACAATAATCTCATCATACGTCTTACTTCTATGTTTGCTGATAATTTAGAAAAAGGTGTTTTAATTGATATGTTAAAAGATCAAAAAGTTTTTGTTGATAAAGAAAGTAGATATAGTTTTGCTGATATTGATTTTGTAACTGATTATATAGCGTCCAATCTAGACAAAAGTGGTCTATTGGAAGTAGGTGCACATAATTCTGTAAAATTAAAAGATATTGCAAAATACCTTGGAGTTAATATAGAATTTGATGGTACATTAGATATACAAGAAATAGAAAACAATGATAAAGAACTACCTGATGCAAGAGAAGTTTTCAAATTTATTGATAATTATAAAATGAATTTTCAAAATGCAAAAAACAAAAATAACTAAATGTAGATTTTGTGGAAATAAAAAAATTATTCCAGTAATTAATCTTGGCAACCAATATTTATCTTCTATATTTCCCAAAGATCTTTCTTATCATAAAAATATAAAAAAACAACCCTTAAATTTAGTTTTGTGTAAAAAAAATAAAAATAGTTGTGGTGTTTTACAACTTAGCCATTCTTTTGATATGTCAGAAATGTATAAACAATATCCTTTTACAAGCTCTACAAATTCTTCTATGCCAAAAATTTTGAAAGATGTACTCGATAGTACTCTTTTTTATGTTAATTTAAAAGAAAATGATTTAGTTTTAGATATTGGTGGAAATGATGGAACTCTTTTGTCATACTTAAAAGATACAAAATGCGATCTACTATGTATTGACCCTGCACAAAATATAAAACCAATTTTTACTTCAAAAAAATTCAAAACAATCACAAATTATTTTAGTGAGAAAGTTTACAAGTCCGCAACAAAGAAAAAAGCAAAAATAATTTTTAGTATTGCTATGTTTTATCATCTATATAATCCAATTAAATTTTCTAAAGAGATAGAGGCTTGTTTGTCTGATAATGGTATTTGGGTGATTCAAATGGCTTATCTCCCAAAAATGATTGAGACAACAATGTACGACAATATAGTACATGAACACGTAGGTTATTATGGGATAGACAATATACGCTGGATTATGGAAAAAGCTGGTCTAGAAATTTTTGATGTTATTGTCAATGATGTTTATGGTGGAAGCTTTAGATTATTTATAAAAAAGAAAGGATGTTCAAAATATCCTAAATCTAAAGGTTATAATAAAGAATTAAAAAATGAGAAAAAAATAAAAATTTATCATCCGACAACTTACAAAAAGTTTATGGAAAAAATAGAAAGATCTCGGGAAGACTTACTTTCTTTGTGTAAAAAGATTAAATCAGAAGGTAAAAGTGTTTGGATTTATGGTGCTTCCACTAAAGGTAATACTATTCTTCAATATTGTGGAATAACAAAAGAATTAATAGAAGCCGCTGCTGATGCTAATCCATTCAAATCTAAGAAGTATATGATCGGGTCAGATATTCCAATTAAAAAAGAAACAGAAATGCGTTTTAAAAAACCAGATTATTTACTAGCATTACCTTATAGTTTCACAAATGCATTTATTAAGCGTGAGGCTAAACTAGTTAAAAGTGGTACAAAATTTATTATTCCATTGCCAAAAGTAAAAATTATCAAATAAAAATGAAAAGTAAAATTTTAAAAATATCAATAATAGTATTATTTATATCTTTTTTTATTTTATTAAACTGGAATTCTTTTCAAGCTCCGTTTGAACGTGATGAAGGTGAATACGCCTACTCAGCTTGGTTGCTTCGTACTGGAGGCACACCTTATCAAGATTCTTTCTTACAAAAACCACCACTCATCATTTATACATACCTTGCAGGACAAATGATAAGTCCATTCGCAGTTTGGCCACCAAGAATGTTGGCCTCCATTTTTATATTTATAACAGCAATTTTAATTTATTTAATTGCCAAAAAAGAATGGGGCGAAATAGCAGGCATATTCTCAGCTTTTTTATTTTTACCTATGATTGGATTTCCTGTTTTGACTCCATTTACTGCCAATACTGAAAAATTTATGATTTTACCAATGATCGGAATATTAGCTCTTTTTGTTTATTTTAAAAATAGTCTAAAATCGTGGCCATATATTTTAGCAGGAATACTTTCTTCAATAGCAATTTTTTATAAACCAATATGTTTACCAGTAATTATTTTTATAATTATTTTTTATTTATTCAAACTTTATAAATCTTATAAAAATCCTAAAATATCCTTATTAATCAAGCCTTTTTTACTACTTGGAAGCTCCATGATATTAACAAGTATAATAATACTACTTCCATTTTTAAAAGTCTGGTCATTTTTTATCGAAGAAGTTTTTATTTATAATTCTTCATACATCAATACTTTCAATAATCCCTATCTCTTTAATTTTTTGGATAAATTTATTCATTATTGGTGGATTCTATTACTTCTTTTATTTGGACTTATTTTTGAAAAACCAAAAAATATTTTATATTATTTTACTTTATTAATATTTTCCTTGTTGGCCGTACTTTCTTCCACTATCAGTCATTATTATTTAATAATAATACCTTTTCTCACGTTACTATGTGGCGCTTTGTTTAATTCTCTCTTAGAATCTTTATCTTTAAACGACAAGCAAAAAAAAATAACTACCATCGTTATTTTACCAATTATTCTTTTTATTATTCTTTTTCCATTCAAAATACAATTCTCTTTAAGCCCACAAAAACTCTCAGAGTGGGTTTATGGTACAGCCAATCCTTTTGGTGAGTCTATGGAAGTCGCACGACATCTAGCCGAAGTTACCAATAAAGATGATTCTGTTTTTATAGCTGGATCAGAACCACAAATCTATTATTACGCACAGAGGAAAAGTCCAAATCGTTTTATCATCACGTTTCCTCTTAATCTACCTACACAATATAGAGAACAATACCAGACAGAATTAGTAAACAACCTTGAAAATACAAAACCGAATGCAATTATTATCTCAAAAAGGAGTGACAGTGGCCTTTATAGAGAAGGAAGCCCAGAAATTTTTATAAAATACTTAAATGAAATTATTTTAAAAAATTATCATACAATAGGTGGATACGTTTGGTATGATAATGACAATGGCCATTGGCAAGATATATTAGATGAAGACCAAACTCAAAGAGCTAGTTTATTGTTATTAATCAAGAATAAATAATATGGATATCACTAATAAAAATAATTCATTCATAGATAAAATATTTTTAAATAAATGGACACCAGTTATTATAATAATCATTATAGGTTTTTTAATTTATGGCAGAACTTTATTTTTTAATTTTACATATTTAGATGACAATGTTCTTATTTTAGATAATCAATATTTTTTATCAAAAATAACCAATATTTTTCAATCATTTCTAGCCGATGTATTTCACCTTTTCAATAGCTCAGCTTTCTATTATAGACCAATGTTAACAATCTCGTTTATATTTGATTACCAAATCGGTGGAGCTTACCCTTTTATTTATCATTTTACAAACATATCTCTACATATTTTAGTATCATTTTTAATTTTTATTTTCTTCAAAAAACTCGATTATAAAAAAGAACTAGCATTTCTTTTTTCTATTATTTTTCTAGTTCATCCTGTACTCACACAAGCTGTAGCTTGGATACCCGGCAGAAATGATTCTTTATTAGCTGTTTTTATTCTCTCTAGCTTTATATTTTTTATAAAATATCTAAAAGAAGAAAAAATTAAAAATCTATTTTTAGGTTTATTATTTTTTAGTCTCGCTATTTTTACAAAAGAATCAGCCCTATCTATTCTGTTTCTAATGATTTTTTATTCCTGTTTTATATACAAAGAAAAAAAATTATTTATAAAAAATCTTTATTTCTTTATTGGATTATTTGGTATAGTGACCATTTGGGCAATTATTCGCAATATTGTCCTTCTTGGTTCTATCCCCATAACTCCTACAATTATAATCAGGTCAATATATTCTAATTTCTTGGCTATACCTCAATTTATAGGTAAAATATTTTTCCCATTTAATTTAAGTGTTTTACCCATAATAAAAGATACAACCTTTATATATGGAACTATAGCAATAATATTATTGATAATACTGTTTATTTTAATAAAGAAAAAACGTTGGAATTTTATTTTATTTGGATTTATGTGGTTTTTTGCTTTTTTACTACCAGCTTTTATTCGTCCTTATGGAAACATAATTGCTGATTTCCTTGAACATAGATTATATGTACCAATTATTGGTATATTTATATTTCTTCTAGAAACTGATTTCGTGGGAAAAATTGATTTTAAAAACAAAAAAACATTAATCTTAATCGGAAGTTTAATATTTTTGTTTTCTATTATCAACATAATACATAATGGAAATTTTTCTGATAAATTATCTTTTTGGGAAAATGCTGCTCAGACTTCTCCAAATCATCCACTCGCCCATAGAAACTTAGGAGCAATGCAATATTTAAATAAAGATATGGAGAATGCAGAAAAAGAATCAAAAATAGCATTGGAGCTAAATCCTGAAGAACAAATGGCACATAATAACCTCGGACTTATATATGCTAGTCAAAATAAATTAAAAGAAGCAGAAGAAGAATATAAAAAAGAATTAGAAAATAATCCATATTATGACAATGCTTATTTCAATTTAGGATTATTATATTGGAATCAAGAAAAATATGATGATGCTGTAAATAGCTGGAAAAAAACTTTAGAACTTAATCCAAATTATATAGATGCTTTTAATGCCCTTATGATATACAACTATGAACAAAAAAATTATGAAGAAATGACAATTTATGCAAATAAACTTTATAAAAGAGGAATACAAATCCCACCTGAAATAATTCAAATTATACAAAATCAAAATTAAAAATATAGAAATAAAAATTTAAAGAGTCGTGGATTCCCTGTCCTCACGGTCTCCAAGGGCGCCTGCCTGCCGGTAGGCAGGAAGGCTCAGAAATTTTTGATTTCTATGTTTTTAATTTTTTTATTTTAATTTTTTTATACAAGCTTTTATGAAAGCTGAAAAAAGAGGATGAGGGTTTAAAGGATGAGCTAAAAATTCTGGATGAAATTGTGTACCTAAAAAGAAAAGATGTTTACTCTTTGGAAGCTCCGCTATCTCCATCAAGTGTCCATCTGGAGATCGTCCTGAAAATACGAGTCCTTTAGCTTCTAAATCAGCCACAAAAGCTGGATTTACTTCATAGCGATGACGATGTCTCTCCGTAATAAATGTTGGTCCTTTTTGAAGATTTAAGGGCCGACTTTGAGAGGAGGAAACATAAGCTTCTCTTGCTATAGTCCCATCACGCAATACCGCTTTATATTCTCCCAAACGCATAGATCCACCATAAGAATTATTTTTCAAAATTTCTTTTTGTGATTCCATTACATCTATCACCATATTTTTAGATTTAGGATTTACTTCTCTAGTATTTGCATCTTTTAACCCTAAAACATTTCGTGCATATTCTATAACCATCATTTGCATACCATAACAAAGACCAAAATAAGGAATCTTATTTTCACGGACAAATTTTATAACATTTAAATTTCCTTCTACCCCTCGTGAGCCGAAACCTCCCGGAATAATTATACCGTCATAATTCTTGAGTTTACGTAAATTCTTTGCCACCTCTCCGCCGGAGGCGGATCCGCCTTTGGCGGAAAAATCACTAGAGTTAAGCCATGTCATAATTGGTTTTCTATTCTGCGCATAACTAGAATATTTTATAGCTTCAATAACAGATAAATAAGAATCAGATAAAATAAAATCTCC
>PFRK01000023.1 GCA_002788475.1 Candidatus Nomurabacteria bacterium CG_4_9_14_0_2_um_filter_32_10
TCATTTTACGCCTCCTTTATATTTATATTTATTAAATTAATCTTTTATTTCAAAGAAAATTGACTACATATATAGTTTAACCTCATTTAATCCAAAAAGTCAAAAAAAAGTGCATAAAAAGTGCATAACTTTTCCACTCAAAGCATACAAAGAAGTGTGCAAAGTCGAACTTTGCACACTCCTCAGATAGGGCTTAAAGCCCTATCTGAGACTTGTAGGGCGGAGACAGTTCCTCCGTCCTCTCCGTCCTAAGACAGAACTATCCAAATCCGTTCAATCCGAATACAACTATCCGATACGAGATTCCGGAATTTAGTTCTGTTAAACTCACCGTTTATAATCTACTCGGTGAAGACGTTGCGGAGTTAATAAACTCCGAACAACCTGCAGGTGTGTACGAAGTTCCCTTTGATGCAACAAATTTAGCATCAGGAACTTACGTCTACGTTCTAAAAACTGAAAAATTTCAGTTAGAACGAAAGATGATTTTTTTGAAGTAATTTATTCTGAGCCTTAGATAATCTAATTATCTAAGGCTCTTTTCTATTTTCGCCCCTCCCACTATTCAAACTGTGCAAAGTCGAACTTTGCACAACTTTGCACAAATATAAAAAGAGCAACACACCTGTGCAAAGTCGAACTTTGCACAGTTGTGAAATTTAATATATAATCAAAGTATGCCTAAGATAAAAAACCATGCACCAGAAGAGTATTACCATATTTATAACAGAGGGATGCAAAAACAACCAATTTTTGAAACTGACAAAGACCGCTTACGTTTTCTATTTCTCTTATTCGCTTTCCAAGGTAAAAATACTGTAAAGAATATAAGTAGAGAAATTAAACAAAGTGTGCAAAGTTCAACTTTGCACACTTTACACATTAAATCAGATTTAGAAAAAGAAATCTTAAAGGATAGGACGGTAGAACTTATAAGCTTTTGTCTAATGCCAAATCATTTTCATTTGCAAATTTTAGAAAAAGACGAAGGAGGAATCGCAAAATATATGCAGAGGGTTTTGACTGCTTATACAAAATACTTTAACTTGAGACACCAAAAAAGTGGACACCTTCTACAAGGTTCATACAAAAGTGTATGGATGGAAAATGACCTCCAACTTATGCATGTTTCTGCTTATATTCATAAAAATCCCAATGAACTCCCCGAATGGAAAGGAAAAGAAGATAGATATCCTTGGTCAAGTTTTCAGGACTATATCCACGAAAATCGTTGGGAAAAACTTCTTTCTACTGATATTATCTTAGATCATTACGACAACGACAAAATCAACTCATACAAAGATTTTGTCAAAACTAATTTAGCTAAAGAAAAAACCCCTATATATTAACATATTAAAATACAAACTGTGCAAAGTCGAACTTTGCACAAATTTTAAAGGTAAAAAAGTGCTATAATATACATATGTCATCACTTACAAAAAAGAGTCTATTTTGGGACACGGATACAAATACTATTGATATAATTAAACATAAACGATATATCATTGAACGAATTTTAAAATTTGGTGACCTAGAAGACTATCGTTGGATGTGTAATACATATTCTACAAAAGATGTAAAAAATGTTATACTTGAAAAACGATCAGATCTTGATCCAAAATCAATTAATTTTTGGTGTCATAACTTTGGTATTGAAGAATCAATATGTACGAAGAAACTCTTAGCAAAAACACAAGAATTGTTTTGGAGAAGATAGCTCCCATTACTACATCATTTTATTTAGCTGGAGGTACAGCACTTGCGCTTGAATTAGGTCATCGAATTTCTGTTGATCTTGATTTTTTTAATAAAGATACCTTTTCTATTTCTTTGTTAGTTGAACAATTAAATACTCTTGGTAATCTAAAAATTGAAGATCAAAGTGAAAATACTTTCAATGGATCACTTGATGGAGTCAAAATAAGTTTTTTTTATTATCCATATCCACTTCTTTTCACAACAAAAGAGTACAACAGTGTATATTTAGCAGATGAGCGAGACATAGGAGCAATGAAAATACAATCAATATCAGGTCGAGGAAGTAAAAAAGATTTTATAGATCTTTTTGTTTTGTTAAAAAAATATTCAATACAAGAATTATTAAATTTTTTCCACAAAAAATATGAAAAATTTAACTATAATCAACTACACATTTTAAAAAGTCTAAGTTATTTTTATGATGCTGATACAAACCCAGAACCCATTTACATTAATCCAATTGATTGGAAAGAAGTAAAAAAATCTATAAAAAATGTTATAGATGAATATATAAAATCCAAAAGTTAAATCTCTTGCATTTTATATAAATTGTGATATCCTTATTTTGTATGAGTCCTGTCCAACAGGGCTTTTATTTTTATAAAATTTAATAAAACTAGCTTTAGGTACTAAGTGAGCTTTAATAAAAAAGCTAAAAGCTATAACCTAAAAGCTAAAAGCTAATCAACATGTTAGACATAAAAACATTTAAATCAGCATTGGAGCAGTTGGAAGAAGAAAAAAAAATCCCAAAAGAAAAAATTTTAGACGCAATAGAGCAAGCTATGGCTGCTGCCTATAAAAAAGATTATGGTAAAAAAGGACAAATTATCCGTGCCAAATTTGATTTAGAAACTGGTAAAACAGATTTTTTCCAAATAAAGATAGTAGTAGATGACACTATTACAAAAGTAGAAGAAGAAAATGAAGACGAAAAAGAATATTCAGTGAAAGATGAAAATGATGAGCGAGTACGTTTTAATGGAGAGCATCACATAATGCTGGAAGATGCAAAAAAAATAAAAAAGAATGTAGAATTAAATGATGAAGTTGTTTTTCCACTTGAAGCCAAAGAAGATTATGGACGTATCGCCGCTCAAACTGCTAAACAAGTCATTATTCAAAGAATTCGTGAAGCTGAACGAACTTCTATAATAGATGAATACGGAACAAAAGAAGGAGAAATAGTCGGGGGCATTGTACAAAAAATTGAAAGAGGAAATATTTATGTTGATTTCAATCGTGCGACAGGAATATTGCCTGTTGAGGAGCAAATTCCAGGAGAATTTTTCCAAAGAGGACAACGTATTCGAGCTTATTTATATTCAGTTGAAGACACACAAAGAGGTATAAACCTACGTCTTTCACGCACACATCCAAAATTTATAGAAAAACTTTTTGCTATTGAAGCACCAGAAATAGAAAATGGAACTGTAGAAATAAAATCTATCGCAAGAGAAGCAGGTGCACGTTCTAAAATAGCAGTTCATTCAAATGATGAACATATTGATCCTGTCGGTTCATGCGTCGGGCAAAAAGGTACCAGAGTAAATACAATTACTCAAGAACTTTTAGGAGAAAAAATTGATATAATACCTTGGTCAGAAGATCCTAGACAATTTGTTTCAAATTCTCTATCGCCAGCAAAAGTATTATCAATAGAAATAGATGAGAAAGAACATAAGGCTATAATAGAAGTTGCCAATGATCAACTTTCTCTCGCCATCGGTAAAGGTGGACAAAATGTACGCCTCGCTGCTAAACTTACTGGTTGGAGAATAGATATCAAAGGTGATGGCCTGCCTGCGCAGGCAGGAAAAATAGTAGCTTCTACAGATGATTTACCTGCCTATGGCAGCGCCGAAGGCGACCAGGGAGAAAAAGTCGAAGTAATTGAAACTGAAACATCTAAAGAATCTAAAGATGTAGAAACTCCAACCAAGAAAACTAAGAAAAATAAAAAATAATCCACGCCTCGGCGGGATGAAATTATTATTAATTAAAAATAATGAGCGTAGCGAATATATTTTTTTTAACCCCAGTTAAATAGCTCCCCGACTCAAAGTCGGGGAGCTCCTCGCAAAGCGAGGATTAAACGGGGTAACAATTTTTATACTCACTTCGTTCGGTAAAAATTAGTTATGGATTCATTCTTATTGTTTGCAATTATTAGTTCTGTCATAGCAATAGTTTACGGTTTATTCCTCGCTAAAATAATATTAAAAAAAAGTGAAGGTAATGAAAAGATGAAAGCTATAGCATCCGCAATAGCTGAAGGTGCAAAAGCATATTTAAATAGACAATATAAAACTATCGGCATCATCGCAGTCGTTCTATTCTTTATTCTTTGGTTAGGATTAGGACTTACTTCAGCAGTCGGATTCATTTTAGGAGCAATACTTTCAGCTTTAGCTGGATATATCGGAATGAATGTCTCTGTTCGTGCAAATGTACGCACAGCCGAAGCTGCTAAAAGTGGACTAAAAGAAGCATTATCTGTCGCTTTCAAAGGAGGAACAGTTACAGGACTCCTCGTCGTTGGGCTTGCTCTTTTAGGAGTAACAGTATTTTTTGCAATAACCGGTGATGTAAAAGCTCTCATTGGTTTTGGTTTTGGAGGATCTCTAATATCAATATTCGCTCGTCTAGGTGGAGGAATTTTTACTAAAGCTGCTGATGTCGGAGCTGACCTAGTAGGAAAATTAGAAGCTGGTATTCCTGAAGATGACCCGAGAAATCCAGCAGTCATCGCTGACAATGTCGGAGACAATGTCGGAGACTGTGCTGGAATGGCAGCTGATCTTTTTGAAACTTATGCTGTAACTTCTATCGCTGTGATGCTACTAGGGTCTCTTCTCTTTCCAGAATTAAAAAACTCTCTCATTTATCCTTTAGCCTTAGGAGGAGCCGCAGCACTCGCTTCAATCGTAGGAACTTTTTTTGTACGATTAGGAAAACTTCAAAATATTATGGGTGCTCTTTACAAAGGACTCATTGCGACAGGTGTCATTTCAGCAATTCTTTTTTATCCAATTACAAAAATACTTATGGGAGAAAATGGAATTTATAGTACTTCAAATCTATTTTTTGCTTCTCTCGTCGGACTCGTTATCACTGCCCTACTCGTAATGATCACTGAATACTTTACTTCATCAAAATATTCTCCAGTAAAATCAATCGCGACAGCTTCTCTCTCAGGACATGGTACAAATATTATTCAAGGATTAGCAATTTCAATGAAATCGACTGCTTGGCCTCTCATCGTTATCGTCGCTGGAATTTTACTTTCCTATAATTTTGCTGGACTTTATGGCATAGCTATCGCTGTAATGAGTATGCTCTCAATGGCAGGTATCATAGTCGCTATTGATTCTTATGGACCTATTACAGATAACGCTGGAGGAATAGCTGAAATGTCAGGTATGAATAAAGAAGTACGCATTGTCACAGATGCTCTTGATTCAGTAGGTAATACAACAAAAGCTGTCACTAAAGGTTATGCTATCGGTTCAGCTGGTCTTGCCGCTTTAGTCTTATTTGCTTCTTATACTCAAGAATTTTCAAATGCTGGAATAAATTTAAATTTTACTATCGAAGATCCTAAACTTATTGCTGGACTTTTCTTAGGTGGACTACTACCATATTATTTCGGTGCTTTATGTATGGAGGCAGTAGGTAAAACGGCAGGAAAGGTTGTGGAAGAAGTACGCCGACAATTTAAAGAAATAAAAGGAATTATGGAAGGCACTGCAAAACCAGAATATGGAAAATGTGTGGACCTCGTCACAACAAGTGCAATTAAACAAATGATTCTCCCTGCTCTTATTCCAGTAGTTGCGCCAATATTAGTCGGTTTTCTACTCGGACCAGTTGCATTGGGTGGACTTCTCGTCGGATCTATTATTACTGGACTCTTCGTCGCTATATCAATGACATCAGGTGGTGGAGCTTGGGATAACGCTAAAAAATATATTGAGGAAGGAAATTTTGGAGGTAAAGGAAGTGAAGCACATAAAGCAGCTATTACTGGTGATACTGTCGGTGATCCTTATAAAGATACAGCTGGGCCTGCTATAAACCCAATGATAAAAATATTAAATATCGTAGCATTGCTCTTAGTAGCTTTTTTGATATAATATACTCTAGGTCTGATTATAATTATAAATTAAGGAGTTAACCGACTATAATTTATATTACCCCGTTAAATGTCCTTCGGACAATTTTTACGAAGTAAAAATTATTTAACAGGGTGACATTTTAAAATCGTTTCACTCATTTAAAATTAGTCATGAAAAAATATATAAGTTTGTTTTTAGTTAGTGCATTGGTATTTTCGTTTTTCAATTCCTTTAATATAGTTCAAGCAAAAGAGAATTCTACAAAACTTTTCCAGGAATTTAATCTGGGGGTAAAAAATCTTAAAAACGAAATGGGGTTAAAAAATGAAATCGACCTTGAAGAAGATACAGAAGTAAAAACTGAAGTTAGAACTGAAGTCAAAGCCAAAATAGAAAAAATGAAAGAAGAGATAAAAAATTTGCGAGAAATGACCAAGAATAAAATGGAAGGATTGAAAGAAATTCTCAAGAACGAAAAAGATGAAGCAAAAGCTAAAACATTGGAATTAAGAATTGTCGGAAGAGAGAAAGCACTAGAAAGATTTGATGCAGCCGTAGAGAGAATGACTGAATTAAAAAATAAAATTAATTCTCAAATTACTAAATTGGAGGCAAAAGGTGTAGAAATTACAGATGCTGAAAATCTTGTGGTAACAGCTGAAACAAAACTAAGTATTGCCAAAACAAAAATTACAGAAATAAATGCTGTACTCGTAGTATCTGCTGACAAACTTTCGCTAGAAGATAAAACTAAATTAAGAACATTATCCGGAGAAATACAAACTCTCATTAAAGAAATCCATCAGACGTTAAATGATACAGTAAAATCATTAAAAAATAATCTCAAAATCAGAATGGAAATAAAGACGGAAGCAGAAACATCATCAACCGATACAGATGTAAATGAAACTGATGAAGTTGAAGACTCTGAATAAAATAGATTATTAATTAACTAAAATAAATAATAATATGGAACCAGAAAAAAAATCAAACGGAGCACTTCTTGGATCAATAATAATCATTATCATTCTTATTGTTGGTGGAATATATATTTGGCAATCAAAGGTACAAAAAGCTTTGGAAGAAAAGAATAAATTTGAATCAGAAAATGTAGTCCCAGCAGATGAAAATGACTTAAATGCTCTAGAAGAAGATCTAAATACAGTTGATACCAATGTTGACGTTGATGTAGATAGTATTAACTAAAATAAAAAGATAAAAAATAGCTACTTTCTCACGGCTCGCACTCGAACCTGAATGTGGTTTACGAATTTAATATTGCGTATGCCGAAGAAAGTACTATTTTATATCTTTTTAGAAAAATCCCCACTACTCTGAGGATTTTTCTTTTTTGCATAAGTTCACATACATATGGCACTCCTAATTAAATTAGGAAATGCGTCAATTTAACAAATTTAAGGATACAAAAGGTTTTATAACA
>PFRK01000030.1:0-4143 GCA_002788475.1 Candidatus Nomurabacteria bacterium CG_4_9_14_0_2_um_filter_32_10
AAATTTATATTGGGGAAAAAAGAAAATATGACGGAGTATTTTTCTCCTGAGGGACAGGTTTTTCCAGTGACTGTTATTTTAGCTGGACCAATAACTGTAACTAAAATTTTTGAAAAAGGAAAAGATGGTTATGATGCTGTACAGGTAGGTTTTGATGTTCAAAAAAAAGAAAGAATTACGAAATCTAGTCTTGGTGCAATGAAAGGTGGTTTTTATAAAACTTTAAAGGAATTTAGACTTAAACCTACAGATAAAAATGATGCGAAAGAAGGAGATGTTATTGATGTTTCAGTTTTTTCTTTAGGTGATAAACTGCAAGTTTCAAGTATCTCTAAGGGTAAAGGTTTCCAAGGAGTTGTGAAGCGTCATGGTTTCCATGGAGGCCCACGTTCTCATGGTCAGAAGCATTCTGAGAGAGAGCCAGGTTCTATTGGAGGAGGTTTACGTACACATGTACCAAAAGGAATGAGAATGGCTGGTAGAACAGGAAGTGACAGAATTACACAAAAGAATTTAAAAGTTATATTTATAGATAAAGAAAATAATACAATGCTTGTGAAGGGAGCGATTGCGGGGAAACGTGGAACTTTGGTTGAAATAATTAGCAGATAGGCACTAGGCTTTAGACATTAGCAAAAAAGATGCAAACAAAAATGGAAGCAAAAATATATAATCAAAAAGGAATTTCAACTAAGACAATTACTTTACCTGTAAAAGTATTTGGAGCAAAATGGCGTGCAGATTTAGTGCATCAAGTTGTAGAAGGAATGCGTTCCAATAAACGTGCAGGGACTGCGGATACAAAAGATCGTGGAGAAGTTAGAGGTGGAGGTAAAAAACCTTGGAAACAAAAAGGGACAGGACGTGCTAGGCACGGTTCTACACGAAGTCCTATATGGGTTGGTGGAGGAGTAACTCACGGTCCGTTATCTGATAAGAATTATAAAAGAAAAATTTCAAAAAAGATGCGTGCTCAAGCTCTCTTTTCTGTTCTTTCAAAGAAAATTAAAGATAACGAAATACTTTTTGTTGATTCACTTTTTTTACCTGAAACGAAAACTAAAAATGCATTAGAGGTTATGAAGAATCTTTCTAAAGGTTCTGGTTTTAAGCCGATTGCAAGTTCAAAAAAGCCTAGAATTTTGGTTGCTTTATTTGAACGAAGTGAAAAAATAGAAAAAAGTTTTAGAAATTTACCACAGCTTGAGATAGTTTTTCTTAAAAATTTAAATCCACTTGATGTATTAAAATATCAGTATCTTTTAATAGAAAATCCAGAAGGCAGTGTAAAATTTTTAGAATCCCGTGGTTAATCCGCCAAAATTTTTTATGAAACTAAGGTAAAACATTAAAATTAAGAAATATTAAAAAATTTAGGCGGATAAATATATGAGAGATATAATAATTAAAACAATCAAAAATCCAAGAATAACTGAAAAAGCAAGTAATGCTGTTGAACAGAATGTTTACATTTTTAATGTAGCAGTATCAGCAAATAAAAAAGAAATTGCTAAAGCTATTTTTTCACTTTATAAAGTAAAACCTGTAAAAATTAATGTGTTAAGAATTCCTCATAAAAATGTTACTTCTAAAGGCAAAGAGGGAGTTAGAGGAGGAGGCAAAAAAGCTGTTGTTTATTTAAAAAAAGAAGATAAAATAGAATTTATATAATCCGCCAAAATTTTTTATAAAAATAAGGCGAAACAATAAAAAGATATTATATTATAAAATTTAGGCGGATAAATTATGAAAAAATATAAACCTACAAGCAAATCAAGAAGACAAATGACGAATATTAATTATCGTGAGTTTTTGACTGAGACTAAGCCGACAAAATCTCTTACTTATGGTTTCAGACGTTCTGTTGGTAGAAATAGTGCAGGACGTATCACTATGCGACATAAAGGTGGAGGACATAAACGTCTCTTTCGTAATGTTGATTTTTTGTATAATAAAAAAGATATTCCCGCAAAGATAAAATCAATTGAGTACGATCCAAACAGAAGTGCATTTATTGGTTTAGCTGTCTATAAAGATGGAGAAAAAAGATATGTAGTTCTTCCAAAATCTGTAAAACCTGGAATGTCTTTTATGGTTTCAGAAAAAGCGGAACTTACAGTTGGTAACAGATTGCCTTTAAGAAATATTCCAGTTGGGACATTTGTTTACAATGTTGAAATTAAACCAAGAGGTGGTGCCAAAATTGGCCGTTCTGCAGGAATTTTTGCGCAGGTAGTTGCGAATGCAGATGGATATACGAATTTGAAAATGCCTTCTTCTGAAATTAGAAAAATAGACGAAAATAGTTGGGCATCTATTGGTACTGTTTCTAATGAAGAACATCATCTAGAAAATTATGGTAAAGCAGGAAGAAGTCGTTGGAAAGGGATTAGCCCTACTGTTCGAGGTACTGCTATGAATCCTGTGGATCATCCATATGGAGGTGGAGAAGGTAGACAGGGTCGTGGAACAAAGCGTCCAAAAACAAAATGGGGTAAAGTTACAGGAGGACGTAAGACACGAACTCCGAAGAAATATTCTAATGTGTTTATAGTTTCTCGTCGAAAGATTGGTAAATCTAGAAAAGGACAATCATAAAATATTACACAACATATTCAAAATTCTGCAACTAGATTTTAAATGACTTAGTAAATTTAATGTCCATTTTAGAATTTGACTTTATTTTATATTTTGATATGATGACATGAAGCTCGTTAGGAGCTTTTTGTTTAGTGTTTTTAAGAATAAATCATGACCAGATCAATTAAAAAAGGTTTATATGTTGACGAAAGGCTATTAGAAAAGATAGCTGGTAAGAACCCGTTACAGACCCCCATGATTAAGACATGGAAAAGAGCCTGTCAGATTTCACCTGAAATGGTAGGTTTTACTTTTGGTGTTCATAATGGTAAGACGCATGTTGAGGTTATTGTTACAGAAGATATGGTAGGACATAGATTGGGAGAATTTTCTCCGACAAAGAAATTTATGAAACACGGAGGAAAAATGCAAAAGGAACTTGAACAAAAGAAAAAAGAAGCAGAAATAACTCAAGCTAAATCTGCAACAGAGGCTGCAGCTAGTGCCAAGAAATAGTTGTAAAGTAGAAAGTTTATAAAGTTCATAAAGTTAAATAAAATTAAAAAAATATGCGCGCATTTTTAAAAAATTATAGACAGGCACCAAGAAAAGTTCGTTTAGTTGCTGGACTTGTAAAAGGAAAAAGCGTGGAAGAAGCTATTCCGATACTTGATTTTTTAGCAAAACGCGCAGGATTTCCTGTTAAAAAACTTTTGCTTTCAGCTGTTGCAAATGCACTTCAAGTTGGAATTGAAAAAGAAAATTTATTTATAAAAGAATTACGAATAGATAAAGGTATTGTAATGAAAAGAATGATGCCGGCAGCTATGGGCACGGGGCACAGGATAAACAAACGCACGAGCCACATAACTCTTATTTTAGCTGAAAAAGTACAACCTAAAGTTTCCGCCAAGGGCGGATCTGCCTTTGGCGGAAAAAAAGATAATAAGAAAGAAATTAAAAACAAAGTTAAAATAGTGAAGAAATAAATATGTCAAAAATAGTTCATCCATATGCACATAGGTTAATAATATTAAGAGATTGGAAATCTCATTGGTTTGCTGATCCTAAAAAGTATTGTGACTATTTAAAAGGAGATGTTTTGATACGTGAATATTTAGAAAAAAAATTGCGTGGTATGTATATCTCCTCAATTGAAATTGAGAGAAATCAAAAAGCAACTCGTTTTGTTGTTAAAACTTCTCGTCCTGGCCTTATTATAGGAAGAAATGGAGAAGGTGTGACGAAACTAAAAGAAGATATTTTAAAAAAGATTAGTAAATTAAAACTTACAAAATTAGAAGATTTTAAACTCGAAATTGTTGAAGTTCCAAATCCAGAGGCTGATGCTGCAATTGTTGCCTATATGATTGCTGAAGGATTAGAAAAAAGGATGCCATATCGTCGAGTTATTAAACAAATTGTTGAAAAGGTTATGATGGCTCATGGTGTGGAAGGAGTAAGAGTAGTTTTAAGTGGTCGTTTAGGTGGAGCTGAAATTGCTCGCACGGAAGAGCTGAAACGTGGTTCTATCCCTCTTCAGACTTTCCGTGCGGATATTGA
>PFRK01000030.1:4153-7258 GCA_002788475.1 Candidatus Nomurabacteria bacterium CG_4_9_14_0_2_um_filter_32_10
GAAAAAGCACATCTACCATATGGTGATGTGGGCATAAAAGTTTGGATTTATCGTGGTAAGATATTTTCTAAGAAATAAAAAATAATTAACTACGAATTTAACATCACATAAAATTATATGTTATTCCCCAAAAAAGTAAAATTTAGAAAATGGCAAGTTGGCCGTATAAATCCTAAAGCTAGAACACCAGAGACTCGTGGTGTAAAACTTGCTTTTGGATCTTTTGGATTAAAAGCTGTGACTCAGGCACGTATCAAATCAAATCAGATTGAATCTGCTAGAAAAGTTATATCTCGTACTTTGACTAAAGCTGGTAAGTATTGGGTTCGTATTTTTCCAGACAGACCTTTTACTATGAAAGCTTCACAGATGCCTATGGGAAAGGGTAAAGGAGATCCACAAGGATATTGTTTTGATGTTTATCCTGGACGTATTATATTTGAAGTAGATGGAGTAGAGGAAACGGTAGCTCATGAGGCATTAAGAAAAGCCGGAACAAAACTTCCAGTAAAATGTAGAATTGTTTCAAGAGCTCATAATATGTAACATAGGCTCTAGGCATTAGGCGCTAGGCTTTAGAAATAAAAAATAAATGGCAAAGAAAAAAGAAAATTTAAAAGGAATGAAAATAGATGAATTGAAATTGAAACTTTCTGATTTAGAAAAGGATATAAGAGTTTTAAGATTTAAAGCACAAGGTGCAAGATCAAAAAATGTTAAAGAATCTGTGACTTTGAGGAAGCAAGTGGCTAGAGTTTTGACAGAAATAAATAAAAGTAGTAGAAAGTTTTAAAGTTATAAAGTAAAATATGAAAACAAAAATAATAAAAGAAGAAGGCGTAAATAAAAGTGGTAATATACTTAATGGTATTGTTGTTTCTGATAAAATGAATAAGACTGTTGTGGTATCTGTTTCACGATTTGTTAAACATCTTAAATATGGAAAATTTTATAAAATAAATAAGAAATATAAGGCACACGACGAAGAAAATAAATATAAAATAGGAGATAAAATAGAAATAATTGAAACAAAGCCGATGTCGAAAGATAAACGTTTTCGGGTAATTTATTAATAGATTCCAAGGGCGGTCCTTGGGGAAACTCTCTTAAGGGCCGTCCTTGAAAACAACATTATGATTCAAACAGAAACATTAGTAAAAATAACAGACAATGCAGGAGGCACCATAGGGAAGGTGTTTAAGATTTTAGGGAGTTCAAAAAAAAGGTATGCTTTTTTAGGTGATTTAGTTATTATATCTGTGAAAATTGCAACTCCTAGAAAAGGAGTAAAGAAAAAAGATGTGCATCAAGCTGTTGTGGTACGTACAAGAAATGCATACAGGAGAAAAGATGGATCTTATATTCGTTTTGATGATAATGCGGTAGTTTTATTAGAAAAAGGTAAATTAGACCCTAAAGCCGGACGTGTATTTGGTCCGATTCCAAGAGAGCTTGCTGAGAAAGGATTTCAGAAAATAATTTCTTTAGCGCAGGAGGTAATTTAATATTAATTAGGTTCTAGTTTCTAGGTTCTAGAGAATTCAAATCACTAGCAACTAGCAACTAGCAACTAGTCACTAGCAATTAGCAACTAATTCAAATGAAATTAAAAAAAGGAAACAACGTAATAGTTATAACAGGCAAAGATAAAGGCAAAAAGGGTAAAATTGTCGTTGCTTTAGTTAAAGAAAACAAAGTTATAGTGGAAGGCATAAATATGATGAAAAAACATCAACGTCCAAGAAAGTCTGGAGAAAAAGGTAGTAGAATAGATATTGCAATGCCTATTCATGCTTCAAATGTTAAAAAAGTAGATTAATCCACTAAAATTTTTAACAAAATAAAGTAAAACATTAAAAAGATATAATATTAAAAAATTTAGGTGGATAAAAATTATATGACCAAACATTTAACTACAAAAGAGAAAGAAGTATTAGTTTTTGAAAAAATGAAAGATAGTTTTCATTATAGAAACAGTATGGCTGCACCTAAAATGATGAAAGTTGTTTTAAACGTTGGTACAGGGACAGCTATAAAGAAAGATAAAAATAAAAATAATGCTATAGAAGAACGTTTGGCAAAAATTACTGGACAAAAAGGAGCTTTAAGAGGTGCTAAACAATCTATTGCATCTTTTAAAATACGACAAGGTGATCCTATTGGAATTATTGTTACATTGCGTGGGAAGAGGATGTATGCATTTTTAGAAAAGTTAATAAATATTGCCCTTCCTCGTACTAAAGATTTTCGTGGTATTAATACCGGAGCAGTAGATAATGTTGGTAATCTTACATTGGGAATAAAAGAACATACTATTTTTCCAGAGACAGCAGATGAAGATATAAAAGATGTTTTTGGACTTGCAATTACTTTAGTTTCTACAGCAAAAAATAAAAAAGAGGGTAAAACTTTCTTTGAACTTCTAGGTATACCTTTTAAGAAAGAAGAAGGCAAGCAAAAATAAATTTTTAAAACAGATAAATTTAAAAAATCCCCTAAAAGGGATTTTTTATTGTATAATATTTTTATGAATGAAAAAGTTGATTTAAGTAAAAATATAGAGTTAGATAATGCATTAAAAGAATTTGAAATTAAGGATAGTGTTGAAGAGCAGATACAGAAAGTAAAACAAGAAACTTTCAAAAATTTTGAAACTCCAAAGATGGTCCAATGGGTCATAAAATATTCTGGTGGAATAATTAAAGAACAAAGACAAGCGGAGTATCTTCTTTTGGGATTTGTGGTATTAGCGATTATTATTTCATTATTCTTATTTTTTACAAATATTATTTCTCAAAAACCTAAAATTATTCCTCAATTTAGAGAAGATATAGAACCAAGTGTTCGTGCAAAATTACCACCTGGAGTTTTTGAAACTATTCCTTCAAAATATGATTAAATTAAGTAAATTTCAAAAAGGTTTTACTCTTATTGAACTTTTAGTGGTTGTAGCTATTATTGGCTTACTTTCAAGTGTTGTGTTGGCTAGTCTTAACTCTGCTCGAGATAAAGCAAAATATTCTCGAGCTAAAATGGATATAGATCAACTTAAGAAAGCTATGTTGATTTATAAAATAGATAAAGGAGAATTACCCCCACTAGGAG
>PFRK01000051.1 GCA_002788475.1 Candidatus Nomurabacteria bacterium CG_4_9_14_0_2_um_filter_32_10
ATAAAAAACAAAATAAAAGAAGCGATGTTAGCGAAAGATTTTGTTTTGTTAGAAACTTTACGTTCTATGGTGGCTTCATTTACCAATGAACTTATTTCAAAAAATAGAAAGCCTACAGAATTTTTAACTGATGAAGAAGTTTTAGCTGTGATAACTCGTCTTTCAAAACAAAGGAAAGACTCTATAGAACAATATAGAAAAGGTAATAGGGAAGATTTAGTGAAAGAGGAAGAAGCGCAGTTAACTATTTTGGAGACTTATTTGCCGAAATTAATGAATAAAAATGAAATTGAAAAAATTGCAAAAGAAAAAAAGGAAGAATTGAATATTAATGAAGTTACAAAAAAAGGAATGTTAATGCAGGCTTTAATGAAAGAATTAAAAGGTAAAGCAGATGGAGAAGTTGTCAAAGAAGTTGTCGACAATCTTTTCTAATTTTTATTTTGTATGCATACGGTACAAGTTTTAAATCATTTAGTTGAAAACAATCAAATATTGGCTTATTTACTAATTTTTTTAGGGCTTATTTTTGAAGGAGAAATTGTTGTTATTACCACAGGGATATTATCTTATTTGGGAGCCCTTAATTTTTGGGTGTCTTTAGCTTTTATTTTAGCTGGTGGTTTAGTGAAAGCTTTTGGTGGATATTATTTGGGAGGATTATTACATAGGAAATTTAGTCAACATAATTTTTTTAGATATCTTGAAAGGAGAGTACTTTATTTTATGCCAAGATTTAATCAAAAACCTTTTTGGTCTATTTTTATTTCAAAATTTATAATGGGAGTAAATTATTTGATAGTTATTTTTTCTGGTTATAATAAAATTAATTTTAAAACTTTTGCAAAAGCGGAAATATTGTCGACGTTTATTTGGGCACCAGCACTTCTTTCTTTAGGATTTTTCTTTAGTCAAACTGCTCTTTCTTATAGTAAAGAAATAAGTAGATTTTCCTTAGTAATCTTTTTGTTTTTGATAGTATTTTTATTATTTGATAAATTAGTTGCTGCTCTTTATAGAATTTTTGAATATTTTAAAAATAGTAGTATATAAGATAATGATAGAAACAAATATAAAAAAATTAGTCACCCATAACGGATCTTTTCATGCAGATGATATATTTGCCACAGCTACTCTTTCTTTACTTTTAGAAAAAAAGGGAGAAAGTTTTAAAATAATACGTACTCGTGACCCTGAAATAATAAAAGAAGGGGATTATGTTTATGATGTAGGTGGAATATATGACGAAAAAACAAATAGATTTGATCATCATCATAAGGATTTTAAAGAGAAGAGAGAAAATGGCATAATGTATTCTTCTTTTGGTTTAGTATGGAAAAAATTTGGAGGTGAAATTTCTGATTCAAAAGAAGTTGCAGACTTGATAGATAAAAGATTAGTTTCACCAATTGATGCAAATGATAATGGTATTGATTTGATAGATTTAAAAATAGAAGATGTTTTTCCTTATAATATAGAAAGTTTCTTTTCATCAATGCGTCCAAGTTGGAGTGAAGATAATTCAAACCTTGATCATATGTTTTTTGAATGTGTAAAAATTGCAAAAAAGATTTTACTTAGAGAGATTGTTTATGCAAAAGATCGTATACTAGCTCAAGAAAAAGTAAATGAAATTTATGAAAAAACAAAAGACAAAAGAATAATTATCTTAGATGGAGACTATTCTCACCAGCCAACATATTCTAATTTTAAAGATTTAATATATGTAATTTATCCAAGAATAAGTGATAATTTTTGGACTGTTAAAGCAATAAGAGAAGATGAAAAAAAATTTAAAAATAAAAAAAGTTTACCTATTTCTTGGGGAGGAATTCGAGATGAAGAATTACAAAAGATTACAGGTGTAGAAGATGCAATTTTTTGTCACAGAGCATTATTTATGGCAGTAGCAAAAACAAAAGAAGGAGCAATCAAATTAGCAAATTTAGCACTTTCAGTGTAAAATTAAGAAAATCAAAAATTTTTGAGCCTTCGCCCTCAGAGCCATAAGGACAGGGGACCCACGACTCTTAAAATTTTTATTTTCATAATTTTACATGTCATTTATCGATGAAATAAAAATATATGCAGAAGCAGGAAAGGGAGGAAATGGTGTAGTCAGATGGCGACAGGAAAAATTTATACCTAAGGGTGGACCTGCAGGAGGAGACGGTGGACGTGGAGGAGATTTTTATGTCCAAGCTGTTCGTGATATCCATATACTTTCAAAATATAAAGCAAAAAAAAGTTTTATTACAGAAAAAGGTGAAGATGGAGGAAATAAAAGTTTACATGGTAAAAAGGGAGATGATTTTGTTTTAGATTTACCACTTGGATCTGCTATCACTAATTTAGAGACTGATGAAAAATGGCAGTTGTTAGAAGAGGGGCAGAGGATTTTGCTTTTAAAAGGAGGATATGGTGGATATGGTAATGAACATTTTAAAAGTTCTACTAACACAACTCCAAAAGAATGGCGACCAGGGGAAGTTGGGGAATATGCTGATTTTCTTATAGAGTTAGAACTTTTTGCTGATATTGGGTTAGTAGGGCTCCCTAATGCTGGTAAATCATCACTATTGAATGCTATGACAAATGCAGATGCAAAAGTAGGTGATTATGCTTTTACGACATTAGACCCTAACCTAGGGAACTTTTATGGTTATACAATAGCTGACATTCCAGGACTCATAGAAGGTGCAAATACAGGAAAAGGTTTAGGTGTAAAATTCTTGAGACATATAAAAAGAACTAAAATGATCGCGCATCTTGTTTCTTTTGAATCGTTCCCAAAAAGGCCAGTCCTTGAGGAGGAGCGAAGCGACGGGAAAAGGTCTGGCCTTAAAAGGAACGATAAAATGATAGCTAATTACAAAACAGTGAGAAAAGAATTGGAAAAGTATGATAAGAATTTAGATTTAGGCGTGGAGGGCTTGTTTAAAAAAGATGAAATAATTGTTTTAACAAAATCAGACACAGTAGAAGATTCAAAAATTATAGAAAAAAAGAAAAAAGAATTTGAGAAACTTGTCTCGACTAAAAAAGGTGTAGTAGGTAAGAAGGTTTTTGTTTTGTCTCTTTATGATGATAAATCAATAAAAGATTTTCGAGATAGCTTAGTTAAAATTCTACAAAAGAAATAAAAAAATGGAGGCGACAAGCACCTCCATAAAATTTATGGAAACATCATATACAGCACCATCAAGGTGATAGTTGCTGCAAGGACCATCAATGTGCTATTTAATAGCACATTTTTTTTCCATTCATCCTCTTTTTTTTTAACAGGAATTAAATTGTTCATTTTGTATTCCTTTTTTGTTGTACAAAATTGTTTACTACTTATACTATACTACTTTTATTTATTTAGTCAAGCTATGAGTAATGTGATTTATTTTGTATAATAAATATACTTGTCCCGTTTAAAATTCAACAAACGAGATATAATCAAATAAAATTATTAATTAAAATTTTGAATGGGATGGAAAAGAAATATTATCCTACAGTTGGTTTAGAAATACATGCAGAACTTAAAACAAATACAAAGATGTTTTGTAGTTGCAAGAATGATCCTGATGAAGAGAAACCAAATGTAAATATTTGTCCTGTTTGTATGGCGCATCCTGGAACCCTACCTGTAATAAATAAAAAAGCGATAGAAAGTATAATAAAAGTTGGTTTAGCCATAAATGGAGAAATTGCAGACTTTACAGAATTTGATAGAAAAAATTATTTTTATCCAGATATACCGAAAGGTTATCAGATTTCTCAATATAAATATCCAATAGTTTCTGGTGGTCATCTTACAGATTTTGATGTGACACGTATTCATTTAGAAGAAGATACAGCGAATAATAAACATATAGAAAAAATCTCCCCTGAACCAGGTTCATGGGAAGAAGAAAAAGAAGGATATTCACTTGTTGATTTTAATCGTGCTGGAGTGCCATTGATGGAGCTTGTGACAGAACCTCTCACTCTAGATAGTGCTGAGACAATTGCAAAATCAGCATCTGGTTTTGCGAAAGAGCTTCAACTTATTTTGTGGTATTTAGGTGTGTCTGAAGCAAATATGGAAAAAGGTGAAATGAGAGTTGAGGCCAATATTTCAGTTTCAAAAGATAAAACTAAATTAGGGACAAAAGTAGAAGTAAAGAATTTAAATTCATTTAAAAGCGTAGAAAAAGCTATCAATTTTGAATTGGACAGGATGATAGAACTTTTTGAAAATAATAAAGAAGATGAAATAGTGCAAGAGACTCGTGGCTGGGATGAGAGTAAACAAAAGACATTTTCACAAAGGAAAAAAGAGTCTAGTCAAGATTATAGATATTTTCCAGAACCTGATCTACCAAAAATGTTTTTACATGGAACTTTTTCCGCCGAAGGCGGACCAGCCTCTGGCTGGGATTTAGAAAAAATGAAAAAAGATTTGCCAGAATTACCACAAGCCAAAAGATTAAGATATAAAAATGATTTTGGAATTAAAGATGAAGATATTGAGAGTTATATTAATGACAAAGAGTTAGGAAATTGGTTTGAAGAAATTGCAAAATTATTGAAAAATTCTGATAAAGTTAAAATTGCATCAAACTATATAACATCTGATTATTTAGGAATCAAAAAGATGCAGACGGAAGCAAGGCTTCCGTCTGCAGAGAACTTTACAGAACTTATAAATCTGGTAGCAGACAATAAAATTTCTTCTCGTGTAGCGAAAGACATTTTAGTAATGATTGTTCTTAATGATCAATCGCCACTTAAGATTGCTATAGAAAAAAATTTATTACAAAAAAATGATGCAGAATCAATTAAAATAATTATAGAAAAAATAATTTCTGAGAATCCTGAAGTCGTTACTGTATATAAAAGTGGAAAAAAAAATGCTATAATGTCTTTAGTTGGAAAAGTAATAAAAGAAAGTAATGGTAGTGCAAATCCTAAAATTGTTATTGATATGTTAAAAAAATTATTGAGTTAAATTTCTAATATGATAAAGAATTTACGCGAATATATAAAAGAAGCTGAAGAAAAAGGTGTGGCTATAGGCCATTTTAATATTTCAAATTTAGAAGGTTTGCATGGTATTTATAATGCAGCAAAGAACTTGTCCGTCTCTGGAGGACTTAATGTTCCTGTAATAATTGGTTTGTCTGAAGGGGAGGAAAATTTTGTTGGTAAAGAAGAAGCTGTAGCTTTAATAAATGCATTTCGTACACGAGATAATTATCCTATTTTTTTAAATGGGGATCATCATTATAGTTTTGAGTCAGTTAAAGGAGCTTTAGATGCTGGCTATGATTCTGCTATTATTGATGCCGTTAAATTACCTTTAGAAGAAAATATTGAACTTACAAAAAAATGCGTTGATTATGCAAAAAGTTTAGATAGAGATATTTTAATTGAGGCAGAGCTTGGTTTTATTGGAACATCATCAAAGCTTTTGGATGAAATTCCAGAAGGAGTTGGAGAAGCAACGATGACTAAAGCTGAAGATGCAAAATATTTTGTAGAAAAAACTGGTATTAATTTACTTGCTCCATCTGTAGGCAATATTCATGGAATGGTAAAAGGAGGTAATCCTAAACTTAACATAGAAAGAATAAAAGAAATCCGCGCCACTTGTGGTGTGCCTTTAGTATTGCATGGTGGTTCAGGAATATCTGATGAAGATTTTACAAATGCTATAAAAGCTGGAATATCTATTGTTCATATAAATACTGAGATTCGTGTTGCTTACAAAGAAGCTTTAGAAAAATATTTGAAAGAAAATCCAAACGATGTCGCACCTTATAAAATATTACAACCGGCAGTAGATGCTGTAGAAAAAGTCGTAGAAGCTAGATTAAAACTTTTTAATAACTTTCCGCCAGAGGCGGATCAGCCTTTGGCTGAAGAATAAAAATATGTTTTCACAAATATTTAATCAAATTAAAAATTTTTTGCATTTAATTCAAATTTTTTTTGATTAAAATTATTTAATATTTCAATGATTTTCTAAATATAGTTCAGGATATCCAGTTTTTATGTAGTTATTTTCAACATCTTTTATCCCTAAATTTTCTAAGAATTTTATACATTCTACTTTTGCCTCTTTATCATCTTTAAAATCTCCTTTTGCTTCTGCTTCTATAAAATATCCTAGTCCTGTGACGTTATCTAATGCAACTTCGATATCATCACACATCCAATATTCTCTATATTTTTCTATAGTTACAGATTTTTTAAAATCAAGAAAATTTAGAATTTTTTTTAATTCTTCTTTATTTAAAATTTCTATTTCATATTCTTCTGCATAATCATAATCTCCGTCGTCTCTTTGATTTATTGATCTAGTATATTCCCAAACGACTTTATCTGGATTGGTCCTTATTCTGAGCCATTCTATTGGATGAGGTTTTCTTGCAAAAAAATCTCTGTGACTGGGAACATAATAATCATCAATTTGCTTTATAGATTTTATTAATTTACCTATTTTTGATACTTTTTCTTTAATTTCCTCAAAATTATCTATTTTTACTTTTATTTCAACTTCAATATTCATGTTTTTATAATAACATAAAAGTTGCATTTTAAAAATTTTCCTATATACTTTGATTTATGTTTGTAATTAAAGCCAAAAAGAGAAATGAAGGTGTCAATTTAGATACTTTGAGAAAGATAGGAGAAATACCAGCTGTTTTCTATGGTACAGGGAAAGTTACAACTTCCATATCCATTTCAATTATTGAGTTTAAAAAAATCTGGCGAGAAGCTGGAGAGTCTTCTACTGTTAAAATATCGATAGATGACAATAATATTGATGTGCTTATTCATGAAGTGCAAGTTAATCCAGTAACAGAAGAGCCAATTCATGTAGACTTTTTGGTTGTGGATATGAATAAAAAGATAAAAATTAATGTGCCACTTGAATTCATTGGAATATCTAATGCAGTCAAAAATGGATTAGGAAATCTTGTTAAAATACTTCATGAAATTGAAATTGAAGCATTACCAAAAGATCTTCCACATAATTTAGAAGTTGATATATCTAAACTTGAAACAATAGAAGATCAAATTTTTATTTCTGATATAAAATTACCGATTGGAGTTGCTGTTATTTCAAATGAACAAGATGTTATAGCTTCTATAGTTCTTCAAGTAGAAGAAAAAGAAGAAGTTGCTCCACCAGTTGATTTATCTTCAATTGAAGTTGAAAAGAAAGGTAAAAAAGAAGAAGAGGCTCCGACGCCCGAAGGGGTCGGAGTCCCAGCTTCTGATGATAGTCAGAACGTCGGGAGAGAGAAAAAATAAATTATGGTATAATAGAAACTATGGTCAAGAAAATCACCATAGTTTTTATTTTTATATTTTTTGTATCAACTTTTTTAGCGCATAAAATAGACGCTTCTTTTGATTGTCTTACTTTGGTTAGTTCTTCTTCTCAGGCCAATAAAAATTTTTGTAAGACAGAACTTGCTCAAATAGAAGCCCAACTTGCTGATTTATTAAATAAGCAAAAGGAACAACAAAAACAGACTGGGACCCTAAAAGGTGATGTAAATTATTTAACTAGTCAAATACTTGCTTTAAAAACTAAAGTTAAAGCAAGAAGCTTAAAAATAGCAGAACTAAAAATTGATATAAAAGATAAGGTTTCAAAAATTGGGACTCTTTCTGAAAAAATAGATCGTGAGCATGAATCTTTAGCTCAACTATTGCGTAACACTAATGATTTTGATAATAAAGATTTTATTTATTTAATGTTTTCTGATGGGGATCTTTCTACTTTTTATAGTGATCTAGAGTCTTATTCATCAATTAAGCAAGCAATAAAAACATCTGTAGATCAAATTAGAGGTATAAAAACTGAGACTGAAATACAAAAAAGTGATCTTGAAAAAAAACAAGACGCAGAGACAGATGCAAAAGCTGAACTTGAAAGTGCTCAAAAAAAAGTAACACAATCCGAAGTAGAAAAAAAACAACTCTTAGCTATTTCTAAAGATAAAGAAACTGCTTATCAAAAATTAGCTGCTGAAAAGAAAGCAAGAGCGGATAAAATTCGTGCAGCATTATTTCCTTTAGCTAACTCTTCTCAAAAGATTGATTTCGGTACAGCCTTAGAATATGCTAATGAAGCAAAAAATAAATTTGGAATAGATCCTGCTTTCTTATTAGCTGTTATTACTCAAGAAAGTAATCTCGGTTCAAATGTTGGTCAATGTTATTTAACTAATACTACTACAGGTGCAGGAGTTGGGAAAAATACAGGAACACCATTTTCAAATGTGATGAAGCCAATGGGATTATCTGGACGAAAAGGAGATGTAGATGATTTCTTAGTTATAACTTCTAAACTAGGAAGAATATGGAATGAGACTCCAGTGTCTTGTCCTATTGGTGGGTATGGTTATGGAGGAGCAATGGGACCAGCTCAATTTATTCCTTCTACTTGGAGTGGATATATAAGTCGTTTAAAAAATGCTTTAGGTCATGATGCTGATCCTTGGAACGCAAGAGATGCCTTTTTTGCTTCTTCAATGCTTTTGACTGATAAAGGGGCTATAGGAAATAGTGTTAGTGCTCAGAATAGAGCAGCTTGTAGTTATTATGGCACTGGAGGTGCTAGTTGTTCTTATAGTGCGAGTGTTATGAGATTAAAAACTACGATTCAAGCTAATATTGATTTGCTTTCTCAATAAATTTATGATAGTGTCTAATAAGAAAATTTCAAAAGATTTTTGAGCCTTCGCCCTCGGAGTCATAAGGACAGGTAACCCACGACTCTTAAAATCTTTTAAATTTACTTTTTAGATAAATTTATGAAAAAAGAAATACACCCAAAATATGATATAAAAACGAAAGCTACATGTGCTTGTGGAGCTTCTTTTGAAGTTGGTTCCACTATGCCTGAAATTAAAATGGAAATTTGTAGTCATTGTCATCCTTTTTATACTGGCAATGATAAAGTAATGGACACTGCTGGACGTGTAGAACGTTTCAACAAACGCCGAGCCGCTTCTGCTAAGGTAAAAAAGTAAGTAAAAATAGCGGGATTCTTGTTTATGGGGACTCTAGCAGCGCGACGGCGCGAGAGTGAGCGCTGGGCTAGTAAGCCCAGACAGCGACCCCAGAAATAAGAATCCCGCTATTTTCATATAATTTTATGAATTTAAATCTAGAAGAACTAAAAAAGAATCATAATACAAGCTATCTGGCTAGTGTTTTAGAGCGATTAAATAAAGAAGAAATTGAAGTAAGAGAAATGCTTGCTAAAGATATTACCTTGAAAGAAATGGTAGAAGGGGAATTGAAATCTATTGAAGAACAAAGGAATGTTATTGAAAAACAAATTCAAGATATTTTAGATAAGGATATAGGGGAAGAAGAAATGGCTAATGAAATAGTATTAGAAGTACGTGCTGGAGCTGGAGGAGATGAAGCTTCACTTTTTGCTTGGGAGCTTGCGCATATGTATGAATTATTTTCTGTGATAAAAGGTTGGCAATGGAAAACTAATTATGAATCTAAAAATGAATTAGGGGGATACAAAGAAGCTAGTTTTGAAATAAAAGGCAAGGGTGTTTACAAAATGATGCGTTATGAAACAGGAGTGCATAGAGTGCAAAGAATACCTGCTACAGAAAAAAATGGTAGAGTGCATACTTCTACTGCTTCGGTAGCTGTGCTTCCGATTCGTAAAAAAGTTTTGTTTGAAATAAATCCAGCTGATTTGGAAATGGAATATTCCCGTTCCGGTGGAAAGGGCGGACAGAATGTAAATAAAGTGGAAACGGCTGTACGACTTATTCACAAACCGACTGGCTTAGATGTGCGTTCCACAAATGAAAGAAGTCAATTAGCAAATCGCGAAAAAGCTTTAATGATTTTAACTGCCAAACTTCAGCAATTTAAAGAAGAAGAGGAAGCTAAAAAATATGCTGGCGTCCGTAAAGATCAAATTGGTACTGGTGATCGTTCTGAAAAAATCCGCACCTATAATTTTTCTCAAGATCGTGTCACTGACCATCGCATCAAAAAATCTTGGCACAATTTACCGAAAATAATGACGGGCTACATTGAAGAAATTGTTGAAGCATTACAATCTGGCGAGACAGGTGATGAAGAAGAATAAAATTTTGCTTTTTGTTTATGTATATGTAATACTTATTGTGTAGTTTCTCGGAGAGCTTTTAAGTTTTCGTTAAAGAGATTTGAGCGACGAGGGTATCTACGTTCTGGCATAAGCTGGGACATTAATAATTAGTTTTTGCTCGTTTTTTAAAAAATGAGAGAAGTAAATAGTATGGCTACAAAGCTATATGTAGGGGGACTCCCTTACAGCGTTCAAGAGGATGCTCTTAAAGAGCTCTTCGCACAAGCAGGTTCAGTTACATCTGCTGTGATTATTATGGATAAGATGTCAGGTCGCTCAAAGGGTTTTGGATTTGTAGAAATGGCAACAGCTGAGGAAGCACAAGCTGCTATCTCAATGTTCAATGACCAAGAATATGAAGGACGTAAACTCACAGTAAATGAGGCTCGCCCAATGGAAGCTAGACCACCTCGAATAGGAGGTAATGGCGGATATGGTGGAGGCAACGGTGGTTACGGCGGTGGAAATCGTGGTGGACGCCGAGAATACTAATTCTAATTATCTAAAAACAAAAAAACCGCATTATGCGGTTTTTTTGTTTGCTTTAACCTATTATTTTTGGTATATTTTTTACACGGTATCTTGTATTCTTGCTTTTATGTTTTGTTAGAAACTAGAAGCTAGTTACTAGAACCTATATCTTGGGCGTGTAGTTTCTGCCAGAGGCGGACAGGCAGTAATAGAACGCTGTTCTGTGAATTTTTAATAGGGCGTGTAGTTCAGTGGTAGAACGCTGTCCTGATAAGACAGAGGCCGTAGGTCCGATTCCTACCACGCCCACTTTATGGAAGAAAATAAAAATAAAATTTGGTGGAAGCCAGCAGTTGAAATATTTAGTGAAATTTCAACTTGGATTGTAGTGCCTATAATATTAGCGGTTATTGGAGGTAAGGCTTTGGATCAACGTTATGGGACAAAGCCGTATTTACTTTTAGCACTTGCTGGTTTGGCTTTTTTAATTTCATCTTATGGTATTATAAAAGCTGTGAAAAAATTTATAGAAAAAACAAAAGAAGAAGTTAAAAAAAATAAGAATTAATTTTTTACCTGTCCTGTACTAAATTTTTGATTACGGGGCATAAAGATAAAGATTATTAATTAAAATTTTAGTACTGGGATGGCACAACAAGAAAATGAAATATTAGAAATAGAATCAACAGAAATTTCTCACGAGACTACACTT
>PFRK01000042.1:0-2353 GCA_002788475.1 Candidatus Nomurabacteria bacterium CG_4_9_14_0_2_um_filter_32_10
AAGAATGAAGATATAAAAGCTGTTGCGACCAAAACACCCAAGAAAAAAATAACTTCTGGTATTTTGTTTATTGATGCGACTTTTAATAATACTAAAGTTCTTTTTGGAGATAAATTAGGGAATACATTATTTTGGTCAAGTGCTGGGACATTGGGATTTAGAGGAGCAAAAAAAGGAACTCCCTTCGCAGCTTCAAAAGTAGGGGATTTGATTGGTGATAAAGCAGCCACACTTGGAGTAAAAGATTCTGGTATTGTAGTTCGAGGTGTTGGATCTGGACGTGAACCAGCGATAAGGGCATTTATGGCTCATGGAATAGAGATAACTTCTATAAAAGATGCTACTCCAGTTCCTCATAATGGGCCAAAAGCTAAGAAACCACGAAGAGTATAAATTATTAATTAGGTACTAGTGACTAGTTGCTAGAACCTAGAACCTAGAAACTAATTTTATGATAAGTAAACCAAAATTTAAAATAGGAAGAAGATTAGGAGCTGGAGTATATGACAAATGTCAGACACCAAAATTTTCTGCTTCTTCTGGTAAATTTGCTGGTCCTGGTGCACGTCGTCCAAAAGCTTTATCTGAATATGGTGCCCAACTTATTGAAAAACAGAAAGTTCGTTTTTCTTATGGTATTACAGAACGCCAACTTTCAAATTATGTTAAAAAAGCTTCTCTTATTAAAGGTGCAGGTACAACAGAAAAATTTTATGAAGAGCTAGAATCTCGTCTTGATAATGTAATTTATAGAATGGGTCTTGGATCTAGTAGACGAGCAACTAGACAAATGGTTTCCCACGGACATTTTATTGTAAATAACCATAGAATTACTATTCCTTCTTATGAAGTAAAACCCGGAGATGTTATAAAAATTCGTGAAGGGTCTAAAAATAAGAAAATTTTTGATAATTTAGTTGAGAGAATTAAGGATTATAATTCTCCTTCTTGGGTTTCATTTGATCCAAATAAAATGGAAGGACTTATTTTAGCAAAACCGAAAAATATAGAAACTTTTCTTGATTTAAATGTTGTGCTTGAGTTTTATAGTCGTTAACTTTATTATTTATTTCCGCCAAAAGCGGACAATTATTATTAAATTTTAAATAACTTTCCGCCATAGGTGGATAAATTTATAAAAATTATGCCTGAATATAAAATAATTATGCCTTCTAAACCTCGTGTTGTTTTAGAGGAAGACAATAAAGGAATATTTGAAATAGATGGTCTATACCCTGGATATGGTCATACCTTAGGTAATAGTTTGAGAAGAATTATTCTTTCTTCACTTCCAGGAGCTAGTATTACCTCTATTAAAATAGATGGTATTTCTCATGAATTTCAGACAATAACTGGTATTAAAGAAGATGTAATTGTGATGATTTTAAATTTAAAAAAGATTCGTTTTAAGATGATATCTGATGAGCCTCAAATAGTAACGCTTTCTATTAAAGGACCTAAAGAGGTTATGGCTAAAGATATAAAAACTGGTGGTCAAGTAGAAATTTTAAATGGAGATTTACATATTGTTGAAGTCACAGGTAAAGTTAATTTAAATATTGAAATGAAAATTGAGAAAGGTTTAGGTTTTATTCCGAAAGAAATTTTACAAAAAGAAAAAGTTGATATTGGTACAATTACTGTCGATGGTATTTTTACTCCGATTCGTCGCGTATCTTATGAAGTTGAAAATATGCGTGTTGGTGACAATACAAATTATAATCGCTTAAGAATTTTAGTTGAAACTGATGGTACATTGACTCCACGTGAAGCATTTTTAAGATCTATTGAAATAATGATTAATCAACTTAAGTCTGTTATTGATTTTAAAGAATCTGAAGTTCCTGTGTCTGAAGAGGTTGAAAACTCAACCAAAGAAAAAGATAAAAAAGAAGAAATGGAAGAAGAAAAAAAAGCGGATGATTTTATTGATATTTTAAAAACTCGTACCGATAATCTTGATCTTTCTACAAGAACGTTAAATGCTCTTACTGCTGCAAATATTAGGACATTGGGAGGTCTTGCAAGAAAAAAGAGAGAGGATTTACTTGAAATTGAAGGTATTGGTGAAAAAGGAATCAGTGAAATTAAAAAGGTGCTTAGTAAATTTGGTCTTAATTTGAAAGAATAGAAAGTCAATTACGAATTAACAATTACGAATTACGAATAAAAAAATATGCGACATCATAATACAAAAAGAAAATTTGGAAGAGATAAGAATCAAAAAAAAGCATTATTAAATTCTTTGGCACTTAATCTAATTGTACGTGGAAAAATAAAAACGACTGAACCCAAAGCAAAAGAGTTGCGTCCGTTTATGGAAAAACTTATAACCAAAGCAAAAAAGGGTGAT
>PFRK01000042.1:2388-7257 GCA_002788475.1 Candidatus Nomurabacteria bacterium CG_4_9_14_0_2_um_filter_32_10
TAATCGTAGTAAAGAGGTTAAGAAACTTTTTGAAATTATTGCTCCAAAATATAAAGATCAAAATGGTGGTTATACTAGAGTTTTAAAATTAGGAACTAGAAAATCAGATGGAGCTAAGATGGCTATAATAGAATTTGTGTAAAAGTTAGTAGAAAGTTTATAAAGTTTGTAAAGTTTATAAAGTTATGAAAAAGCAAGATAAAAAAACAGAGGAAAAAATAATAGATGCAGAAGGAAAAATACTAGGTAGAGTAGCTAGTGAAATAGCCATTTCTCTTATGGGTAAAAACAGTTCTTCTTATGAAAGACACGTATATTCTGGTTTTCCTGTTAAAGTAATAAATGCCTCTAAACTTAAAATTACTATAAAGAAATTGGAAGAAATTTATCATACTAGATATTCAGGATACCGAGGTGGACTTCGTGTTATAAGAGGGACAGAGACTAAAGAAAAAAAAGGTTTGAAGGAAATAATAAAACTTTCAGTTTATCATATGCTTCCGGGCAACAAATTGAGAAGGGAAATGATGAAAAATTTAGTAGTTGAAGATTAATCCACCAAATAATAACATGGAAAATAAAACAACGAAAGAAAAATATATAGAAGCAGTAGGAAGAAGAAAAACTTCAACTGCTAGAGTGCGTATTTGGCAAGCAACGAAGTTTGGTTTTATTGTTAATGGGAAAGATGCAAAAGAATATTTTCAAACTGAAGACACACGTCGTTTAATTGGTGATCCGATTATAAAAGGTACTAGTAGCCAAGAAAAAATGAATTATAAATGGAATATAGAAGCAAAAGTATCAGGCGGAGGAATTCATTCTCAGGCGGAAGCTGTTCGTCATGGTCTTGCTCGTGCTTTAGTTTTATTTGATATTGAATTACGTCCTAAATTAAAAACCTTAGGATATCTCAAACGTGATCATAGAGCAAAAGAACGAAGAAAATTCGGTCTCAAAAAAGCTCGTAAAGCTCCTCAGTGGAGCAAACGCTAACTGCTTAGCGTTTGCTGCGGTTTCGTGCAAGAGAAAATTCCGATGCGAACTGTTTTTGACAGTGAGCCGGAAATAGCGGGACACGTAATTTGACCACAAAACCTCCCCTTAAGAACATAGTTCTTGAATTTTTAGTATTTTAAAAAACAAAAAACCAAAAATTTCTGAGCCTTCGCCCTCGGAGTCATAAAGGCAGGGGACCCACGACTCTTAAAATTTTTGTTTTTTATTTTTTAAAGTTTATGCTAATATAAAAATATGGATAAAGAAGAAGAAAAGGTTGAAAATAAAGAACCATTAGAAAATGAAGCAGAAGTTTTAGAGTTTGAATTCAATGAAGATGGTGAAGAAGATTTGAAAAAAACCTTAAAGAAATTGAGGGCTGATTTAAAAGCGTGTAAAGCTGAAAAGGAAGAATATTTAAATGGTTGGCAGAAAGAAAGAGCGGATTTTGCGAATTATAAAAAACAAGAGGATGACAGAAAATCTAATTTTTCAGAGTCAGTACGAGAACGCATACTCACAAGATTTCTAACAGTGCTTGATAGTTTTAATATGGCATTTGCAAATAAAGAATCTTGGAATAAAGTTGATGAAAATTGGCGTAAAGGAGTGGAATATATTTATGTTCAGTTAAATACAATATTTGAAGAATATGGTGTAAAAGAAATAGGTGAAGTTGGAGAAAATTTTGATCCTAATATTCATCAGTCTATAGAAATGGTACCAACTAATAAAAAAGAAAATAATCATAAAATTTCTGAAATTATTCAAAGGGGATATAAATTGGGAGACAGAGTAATAAGAGCTGCCCGAGTTAATGTTTTTGAATATAATGAGCCAGAATCTACAACAGAAGAATAGACAATGTGAACATTGCAATAAATCTTTTGAAATCTCAGATGGGGAATTTTCTTTATATCAAAAAGTAAATATTGAATTGCCTACTATTTGTAATTTTTGTCGTATTAAATTACATTTGTCTTTTTGGATGTTTGGAAAATTTAGAAAAGGTAAGTCAGATCTTTCGGGGAATAGTTTAATTACAGTATTACCAGAGAAGAATAGATATCCTATTTATACATCTTCCGAATGGTATAGTGATAAGTGGGAAGCTATGGATTATGGTCAAGACTATGATGAAGATAAAACATTTTTTGAACAATTACAAGAACTTCAAGAAAAGGTTCCTCATCCTCACCAAACTGGAGTTAAAAACACTAATTGTGATTGGTGTGATGATGTTTGGAACTCTAAGAATTGTTATTTAGCTCGCTCAATGGTTGATTGTGAGGATTTATTTTATTCATATAGAAATATTTTGGTTAAAAATTCTATAGATGTAGATGTATGTTTTACGAGTGAAAAATGTTATGACTGTGGAGAATGTCATCATTCTTATAAACTTTTTTATTCTAAACATTCTCGCGATTGTATAGATTTTTATTTTTTATATGATTGTCGCAATTGTCAGAATTGTTTTATGTGTTGGAATTTACGAGGTAAATCGTACTGTATAGAAAATATTCAATATGAGAGGGAGGAATATTTAGAAAAATTAAAGTCATTTAATCTTGGTTCATATGAATCAATACAAAATTATAAAAAGTATTTTGAAGAAATAGTTCAAAAAGAAGTAGTGCATAGACCAAATTTTAATTTAAAAATATATAATTCTAAAGGAGATTATTTGTTAGATTGTAAGAATTGTTATGATTGCAATACAATTAGTAATTCAGAAGATTGTTATAATTGTATTCGAGGAGCATGGAAAAAATCTGATATTGATGCTAACGGATCTTGGAATTCTGAATTATTAGGAAATTGCAGTAGTTGTTTTGGTGGATATGCACAAAAATATTCTGCGTGGTCTACTTCAAGATATTCTGAATATTTAGATTTATGTATTGAGTGTGAATATTGTTTTGGTTGTGTTGGTTTAAAAAAGAAAAAATATTGTATTTTAAATAAACAATACGAAAAAGAGGAATATGAAAAGTTAAAAGAAAAAATTATTTTAAATATGAGGAAAAATAAAGAATATGGAAAGTTTTTACCATATTCTATGAGTGCTGGGCCTTTCAATTTTTCTACTAGTTATTTGTACTTTCCGGAAACAAAAAAGGAAGATATTCTAAAATTAGGTGGTTATTGGGAAGATAATATTCAAAGTATTATTGAAGGTATGCCTACATCTCTATTGCCTGATGATATAAAAGATGTTTCAGATTCAATAACGACTCAAGCACTTATTTGCCCTGAAACTGGTTGGCGTTTTAATATTGCTCAAAATGAGCTTTCTTTTTATAAAGAGAATAATATTCCACTTCCGAGATTACATTTTGATGTTAGGATAAAAGAAAATTTGAAATTTCTAACTGTGTTAGAATCTTACCCGTATTATTGTTGTTATTGTGAAAAAGAAATCCAGGCTTTTTACAAACCGGAATGGAATTACAAAAAAATTGCTTGTGAAGAGTGTTATAAACAAAATATAAACTAATTCCCCATATCAGCCATGGCGTATATGGGGATACTATAAAATATGGAATACAAACAAGAAATTAAAATTTGTCAGAGTTGCAAAAAAGACTTCACTATTGAGCCAGAAGATTTTAAGTTTTATGAAAAAATAAAAGTTCCTGCACCGACTTGGTGTCCAGAATGTCGCTCTATAAGACGACTTGCTTTTAGAGAAGATAGATCTATTTATAAGGGTGAATGTAAAAAATGTAAAAAAAATATTATAAGTATTTATAACCCAGAAACATCTTTTATAATATATTGCTCTGAATGTTGGTGGGGAGATAGTTGGGATGGAATAGAATATGGTAAGAATTATGATTCTTCAAAGTCATTTCTTGAACAATTTTATGAATTATTAAAAATAGTTCCTTATGCAGCTAGTTCTCAAAAAGGTTCAATAAATTGTAATTATTCTAATGGGAATACACGTTGTAAAAATTGTACTCTTACTTTTGATGGTTTTGAATCTATTGATTGTTATAATTGTCAAGTTCCAATTTTTACAAGTAATTCTTTTGATTCTGATGGAACAATGAATGCTGATCATGTTTATCAAAATTTATATTCTAATTCAGTTTATAATACAAAATTTACTTATTTTTCTGATGAATGTTTTGACTGCTCATTTCTTTTTAACTGTATAGGATGTTCAAATTGTTTTGGATGTGTAAATTTAAGAAATCAAAAATATTGTATTTTTAATAAACAATATTCAAAAGAAGAATACAAGATAAAAATAAAAGACTGGAATTTGGGAAGCAACAAGATAGTCAAAAAAGCAAAAGAAAAATTTTTAGAACTTTACTATAAAACACCAAGACGATTTGCTTCCACTAGAAATTCAGTAAATATCTCTGGAGATGATATACAAAATACAAAAAATTGTCATGTATGTTTTTCAACCCTTAAAGGCGTAGAGGATTGTAAATATGTTTATCTTGGTGGACTTTTATTGAAAGATAGCTACGATGTTGTTTTTGGTGGAGATACTTCAGAACTTTTGTATGAAGTTAGTGGAAGTACTCAAGCTCAATTAAGTTTTTTTTGTCTATGAATCCACCAAAATTTTTAACAAAAGAAATATTATAAATTAATTTATTTTTTATACTAATGATATTGTATTGCAATAGAAAAGTAAGTTTAGTATAAAATTTAGGCGGATGAAGAAATTAAAATCAAAATTAGAATATTTAAAACAAGTTTTACCAATGCTTTGGCAAACTATTAAATTTAGAATAAAAGTATTGTGGTATAAGATAAAAAATTAAAAAACCTTAACCTAACATATATGTTGAGTTAAGGAAATTGAAAATAAGATGGAATATAAACAAAAAATAAAAAACTGTC
>PFRK01000018.1 GCA_002788475.1 Candidatus Nomurabacteria bacterium CG_4_9_14_0_2_um_filter_32_10
CCGGCAGTAAAAACAAGCATCGTTTCTTTTTCTGGTATTAAATCTTCATCACTTATTTCTTTATTTCCACCTTTAATTATTTTTGTTCTACGTTCATCTGCATATTTTTCTCGAATTTCTTTTAACTCTGAAGAAATAACATTGAGTATCTTTTTAGAACTTGCTAAAAGATCTTTCGTTTCTTTGATAAATTTTTGTTTTTCTTCAAGTTCATTTTCTACGGCTTTTCTTTCAAGACCAGCTAGCTTTTGTAATTTCATTTCAAGTATTGCTATTGCTTGCAATTCCGAAAATTTAAATTCCTTCATTAAGTTAAATTTAGCAACTTGTCCATCTTTAGATCCTCGTATTACAGTAATAACACGGTCAATTTTATCTAATGCTTTTTTTAATCCAAGTAAAATATGTTCTCTCTCTTCTGCCTTTCTTAAATCATATTGACTTCTTCTTTTTACAACTTCTTTCCTATGTTCAATAAATAAAGCAAGGATTGATTTAAGGGATAATGTTTGTGGTACACCATCTACAAGTGCAACAACATTAAAATTAAAATTAGATTCGAGTTGAGTGTTTTTATAAATATAGTTTAAAACTTTTTCAGGAACAGCAGTATTTTTTAAATCAATAACTATTCTTATATCTCTAGTTGATTCATCTCGAAGTCCTTTTATTCCATCTAACTTTTTTTCTTGCACTAATTCTGCAATAGCCATTATTAAATTTGATTTATTTACTCTGTAAGGAATAGAAGTAATAACAATTTGGAAATTACCACCTTTTTGTTCTATTATTTCTGCTTCACCTCGACATACTACTCCACCTCTACCTGTACCATAAGCATGAAGCATATCTTTATAATTATATACTATGCCTCCTGTAGGAAAATCAGGACCTTTAACAAATTGCATCAAATCTTCAGTTGTAGCGTCTTCGTTTTCAATTAAATAATTTGTCGCATCTAATACTTCAGATAAATTATGTGGCGGAATATTTGTCGCCATACCGACAGCAATACCTAATGTACCATTCAAAAGAAGCGCTGGAACAGCAGATGGAAGTACTATCGGCTCTTTACGAGTTTGGTCATAATTTGAACGAAAATCAATTGTTTCTTTTTCTAAATCACGTAAAAGTTCATTAGAAATTTTAGACATTTTTGCTTCTGTATAACGCATAGCCGCAGCATTATCTCCATCGATAGAACCAAAGTTTCCTTGTCCTAATATTAAAGGATAACGATAAGAAAATTCTTGCGCCATTCCAACCATTGAATCATACACAGCTACATCTCCATGTGGATGATATTTCCCAAGTACATCTCCTACCACTGCAGCAGATTTTCTAAAACGTGAAGTCGAAGTAAGACCCATTTCATGCATGGCATATAAAATTCTTCGATGAACAGGTTTTAAACCATCTCTGACGTCTGGTAATGCACGTGCAGTAATAACCGACATAGCATATGCCAAATAAGATTCTTCCATTTCTTTTACTACATCTACTGGAGTAATCCCATCCTTACGTATTTCAATTGGTTCTATATCTTTTTCTTTTTTCGCCATCCTAATATAAAATTATTTAATAATGCCTCTGTGTTTTAATTGTGTCCAGTTAATTTTATAAAAGGACAAATAAATGTTATTCTTCAGTAGAAATAACATCCGAAGTACTTTTATATCCATCGACTAAATTATCTTTTAATACAGAAAAGGGTTCTAAATCTTGTTTTATTTTCACTTTAGTATCAGGATTTGACAAACTTTTTCCTAAACTAAAGACCCAAAGTATCACCATAATAATAGCTACTACAAATATAAGAATATGCAAAACATGTCTCCTTACTTCTTCAGGCTGTCTTCTTAAATTATGAATTATTTTTTTCATATACTTTATAAACTTGATTACTTTATAAACTTTTTACTTGTTATACTGCCTTCAGTATAACTACTTCCCCTTCTTTACCATCTAAATCTTTTAATTTAAGTGTGAGTTTATCTACTACTTCAGCCTTTTCTTCTCCTAATTCTTTTAGAAACGTTTTTAGAGAATTATTATCATAACTCATGGGTATAATTAATTTTGATTCAAATAATAATGCAAGTTTTGCTGCTTCTTTTGGATCAAGTAAACTTATTCCTTCAGAAAAGTTTTTACCACCTATTGGAATAAAAAGAATATCAGGACTATCAATCACTTCTTGAGTTTCTTTTGAAAGATCGGCACTTGATAATGCACCTAAGAATGCAACTTTAATATTGTCTAATGCAAATAAATAAATTGTATTAATAAAATCTTTACCCGAAACTAAAGCCTTTGACATTACGCCCTTAACAAAAACTTCTTTTATTTCATAATCTCCTGGACCAGAAATAATAAAAGGCATACGTTCACCATGAGAAAGTTGTTCCGTTCCATTATATAATGGATGGTTAGTAGTAATGAATGCTATGTCTGCACCAAAATGTACTACTATCTCAGATTTAGCTTTTTTGCTTACTGGATTAAAAGCCAAAACCAAATCTCCCTGTGCAATCTTAAAAAATTGTTCTCCAAAATACGTTATTATCATTATTACTATTATACCAAAAAATAGTAGAAAAAGAAATGACCTCACCCCTTAATCCCCTCTCCATTTTAATAAAATAGAGAGGGGAAAATGCTCGTAAATTTCTCCCCTCTCTAAAATTATAATTTTGGAGAGGGGGCAGGAGGTGAGGTTGCTTTTTTATAAAATTATAGTAAGATAACTTATATTATCAGCCAGAGGCTGATCCGCCTCAGGCGGAAAAGCATGGATTTGGGGTAACCTCACTGATATCGTCTCAGACGAAGAATGTGAAACCTAAACCTTATATCCGCTTTATAGCGGATTTTTATTTGATTTATTACTTGTCCCGTTAAAAATTTCACTTACGAGGACGAGATAATAAAATTAAAAATTTTTAATGGGATGAAAAAGGAAGAAATTATAGAAGAAAGAGAAAATTTAATTTTAAAATCTATTGTTGATAGAAGTGCAAGTAGACCTGAGGCTGATTCACTCGTAGAAGGCCCAGTAATTCTCGTAGAAAAATCATCAGTCTTCGTTGACTTATCACCTTTCGGAACAGGTATCATTTATGGCCGTGAATTTATTAATGCAAAAGACATTATTAAAAAAATAAGTCTAGGTGATATTATCAAGGCAAAGGTTGTTGAAAAAGAAAACGAAAATGGATATACAGAACTTTCTCTAAAAGAAGCTAAACAAGCACTCACATGGAGTGAAGCTGAAAAAGCTATAAAGGCAAAAACTGTTCTAGATTTAAAAATAAAAGATGCAAATAAAGGTGGTCTAATTTTAGAATGGCAAGGAATACAAGGATTCTTACCTGCTTCCCAACTTAAAGCTGACCACTATCCTAGAGTATTAGATTCAGATAAAGATAAAATACTAAAAGAACTAAAAAAACTTATCGGTGAAAAAATTTCAGTAATGATTATTTCTACTCTTCCAAAGGAGGGAAAATTAATCTTCTCTGAAAAAGATAACAATCCAGAAGAAAAGAAAGAAATACTAAGTAAATATACTGTCGGAGATGAACTAGACTGTACTGTTGCTGGTTTAGTTGATTTTGGAATATTCCTAAAACTTGAAGATGGATTGGAAGGACTTGTTCATATTTCTGAACTTGATTGGGGCCTTGTGGATGATCCTCGTACTATGTATAAAGTCGGAGACAGTGTTCGCGCAAAAGTAATTGAAATAAAAGATGGAAAAATTTCACTTTCGATTAAAGCTTTAAAAGAAAATCCTTGGACAGAATTTGAAGGCAAATTAAAAAAGGGAGACATTATTAAAGGTGTTGTTATTAAATATAATAAACACGGTGCTCTTATTTCTATCAAAGAAGGAGTAGCTGGACTTGTACATAATTCAACTTTTGGTGGAGAATTAAAACTCCGTGAAAAATTAGAACTCGGGAAAAATTATAATTTCCAAATTACACTATTTGAACCCAAAGAACATAAAATGACTTTGATTCACTTAGAATAAAATCTCAAATAGTATTTTTTTCGGCATACGCAATATTAGTTTCGTAAACCACATTCAAGTTAGAATGAGAGCTGTAAAAAAGTAGCTATCTGAGATTTTTTTATGTAGTAGTTTTTTCTATTAGTTCTTCTTCTCCAATAGCTTTCATTATAGATTTAACTTGTTTTACGTAATTTGGAATAATAGATGGCGGATTATAAGCTTTTAAAATTTGATCCGTTGTTTTATCAGCATAATGTTTTGCAGTATTAGGATTATTACCACCTAAATTCCTAGCCACTGTTTCAATAGCTTTTTCATTAGAATCAAAACCAATTTTACAAGAACCCCAACCAAATGCATTATTTGATACTTTCTTACAATCAAATTTTCCTCCTGTAGATTCTCGAACAGTTATCGCAGGTAAAAGACGCCAATCAAGATCATTTTTCTCGGCTTCTTCCACCATCTTCATACCCATACCTGCAAGTGGCATATCATGCGACTTAAAATAAGCATCTATAGCTTCTACTTTAGCTTGCCTCACTGAGTCAAGATGGGCTTTTAAATCTTTAGTTTCCTGAGCTAAGACCTGGTTAAAGGCTAATAGTCCTGAAACTTCAATATTTTGTTTTTGTATAAATACGGTTTGTGTGGATTCCTTAGTTGTATTAATCACAATACTTCCAAAAGGAACTGTTCCTGTCATAAAAGGCAAAAACATCAAAGATTGAACAAACCGCATTAAATTGTTTTTATTCATATTATCCCGCCCTCGACGGGACGCCAACTCCGTATCATTTATTCAACTTTTACTGAAATAGCCCTTAAATAAGGACATTTGAATATATTAGCATACTCTATATTAAAAGTCAATAGAAAAACACTAATTCTAACATCTGTCAAATACAAAATAGCTTGTAAAATAAGGTTATTTTGTAAGCTAACCATTGACAAATAATGTTAAAATATGAATAATATAGCTCTTGTGGATAAAAAAAGGACAGGCCTTCTCTAGAAAAGGACGGACTTTCGCCAAAATCCAGCGAAGGTCCGCCCTTTTCTTAAAATTTAAAAACTTTATCAGCTACTTTATATGCTTCCCCTGCTCCCATTGTTATAAATACATCATCTTTTCCAAGATTTAATTCTTTTATGAAGTCCTCAGCCATTTTAAAATCTGAAAAGGCTTTAGCTTTATCCCCCGCTAGAGAAATAGCTAAGGCTAATTTTTCACTTGAAATACTCTCATCTTTCTCTTCTCTAGCAAAAAAGATAGGTAACAAAAATATATTATCAGCCACTTTGAAACATTTAGAAAAGTTGTTAAACAACGCCTTAGTCCGACTATAAAGATGAGGTTGAAAAAGAACAGTAATCTTCTTTTCACCGACTGGATAAAGTTCACGAAGTGCTTCCAAGCTTGCTTTTATTTCTGTAGGATGGTGAGCGTAGTCATCGTAAATAATAGTTCCAGCACTCGTTTCCCCTCTTTTTTCTAATCTACGCCATGTCCCAGAAAATTCTGACAAAGATTTTTGTACATTTTTTTCTTTTATATTTAAAATATCAGCCAATGCTAATACTACAGCAGCATTCATTCTGTTATGAACTCCTGGTACAGAAAGCTTAGGAACTTTATCTAGATAATCTCTATAATCAATTACTTTTGCTTTATACTTTTTTTTCAAAATATTAGAAACAGAAACACTACTAGGATCACAAACAATAAAATTATCTGTTTGATCTGCAATTTCAGAAAAAGCAGATTCTATATCAGAAATATCTTTATAATAATCTAAATGATCTTCCTCTATATTTGTTATCACTAAAATTTTTGGTTTTAAATTTAAAAATGATCTTTCATATTCACAAGCTTCAACTACAAAAAAATCACTTTCACCAATTATTAAGTTTGAATTGCTTTCTTTTAATAAAGAACCAACTATTACTGATGGATCTTTACCTGTATCAACTAAAATTTTAGCTATCATTGCTGTAGTCGTTGTCTTTCCATGAGTTCCAGATACTGCAATAGTGTATTTATCTTTTGTAACAAGACCAAGCATTTCTGGATAAGATCTAATGAGAATTTTTTGTTGTTCTTTTATTTTTACAAAAAATTTCGGATCATAAGTAATGATAGCTGTCGTGTAAACAATCAATTCAGTATCAGAAGGGATATTTTCATATGATTGACCAATCATGATTTTCGCCCCCAATTTACTCAATTCATCAACAACTAATCCTTCTTGCATATCTTGTCCTGTCACATCTTTCCATTGGCTAAGCATCAAACGAGCAATGGCTGAAATACCTATTCCACCAATCCCTACAAAATGCACATGTTTAATTTTTAATAAATCTAAATTCATACTATTTTAATTTCTTAATTATTTTTATCCCAGTACTAAAATTTTTAATATTAACCATTATTTTATTATATTCTATATTTCTTATATTATATATATCTTTATTCTTTACTAATCAAAATTTAGTACGGGACAAGTAAACAAATCATTTAAGTTTCTTAATAATATTAAGAAACATGTTATTACGTTCATATTCATTATTAAATTGTCCAAAAGATGCAAAAGCTGGAGAAAAAAGAATTATATCCCCTTTCTTGCCGTACTTTAATGCCTTTGGGACAGCGCTTTCCAAGTCTTTTGCTTTTTCATTCGAAATTTTTAACTTGTAATTTTTTAATAATTTATTAGTTCCAGTCCCTGGAATCAAAATAACGGTTTTACAAAAAATATTCACAACATTTACGTACAAACCAAGATCAAGACCTTTATCTGCACCTCCACAAATTAAAATTATCTTACCTTCTTTGCCAACTTGATAAAGAGCTTTAATGCCGGCAATAGTCGCTTCAGGAGTCG
>PFRK01000035.1 GCA_002788475.1 Candidatus Nomurabacteria bacterium CG_4_9_14_0_2_um_filter_32_10
CAAAAATAAGAAAAGCCCATAAAAAGAAAATATGGGCCATTAAAATTTATAAAAAAAACAATAAAAAAATACAAACTAAAAAAAGAATAATCAATGCAGTTAAATGCATTAAATTCCGTGTTGATTTTTTCATCCCGAGCTCCTTTATAATTGAAAAGAAAAGCTTAATTCATTTTTATGATATCAGAATCTTAAAAATAAGCAAATGTTTTATTTTTCGTGAGTAAGAGCTATGTCTACAAGTTCTCTAGCTATTTTATATGCAGCATCTGGTTTACCAAAAATTTTTGCATTTTGAGCCATTTTATTCCAAATTTCTTTATCGTTTGTTATTCTTTCAATTTCTGAACTTAATATATTTCCAGTCATATTTGCTTCCTCAATTACATTACAAGCTCCTTCATAAGCATAACTAAAAGCATTTTTTTTCTGATGGTCTCCATTAGATGTTGTTATAGGAACAATGATAGATGGTATTCCCCAGGATGCTATCTCAAACAAAGTTGATCCAGCTCTAGAAACGACAATAGTTGCTACTCCAGCAGCCATCTTCATAGCTAGAGGATTCAAAAAATTAAAAGGTAAATATCTTATTTTATCTGGGGAAGAAGCAAGTACTACTTCTGCCCTTCCAGTGACATTTTTAAAATTATTGACTCCCGTCTGATGAATTATCTGATAATTTTTTATAAGTCTTGGTAATGCATCGAGTACTGTATTATTTATAAGCTCTGCACCTTGAGATCCGCCTAAGATTAAAATAACAGGTAAATCTGATTCTAATTTAAAATATTTTAGTGCTTCTTCACGTAAACTAGAATGTTCTATTTCAACTCTTATCGGATGTCCTATCCAAGCTACTTTTTCTTTTGGAAAATATTCTGCTGCTACATTAAAAGAGACAGCTATTTTTTTTGCGAAATGTCCTGCCCATTTATTTACACGACCAGGAACAGAATCTGATTCATGAATTACAACAGGAATACGTAAAATTCTCGCTGCAAGAATAGTTGGAAACGATGCATATCCACCTTTTCCAAAAACAACATCCGGATAGATTGTAAATATTTTATAAATAGCATTTATTACACCGAAAAACATTTTAAAAATATCAGAAAAATTTTTAAAAGAAAAATATGTACGCATTTTACCAGCTTTTACTTCTTCGTATAAAAGTCTGTTTTCAAAAAGTATTTCTTTATCATATGGGTCATCAGAAAAATAATAAAGTTTAGCATCTATTATTTTTTCTTTATCTATTATTTGATTAACTTTTTGAGCAACAGCAATAAGTGGATAAAAATGTCCTCCTGTTCCTCCGCCTGTGAATACTATTTTCATTTTATTTTGTAATTTTTATTGATAATTTATTTTTTTCGCATTTCTTTTTAAGCTAACGTTTAGTGCTTAAATCCTAAGGCCTAGATTGTTGATGTTTTGATATTTGAAGCACTATACCTATAGCTATAAGATATATCATAAGTGAAGTACCTCCATGGCTCATAAAAACTAAAGGTACTCCTGTTAAAGGAAAAACTCCAGTTATTGAAGCAATGTTCATAAATGATTGAGCTATTATTAGTATAACAATTCCAGAAACTAAAAGTCTACTAAATAAATCAGGAGAATTATTAGCAATACGAAGTCCTCGTAAAACAAAAAGTAAATAAAGTATTATTACTGTGACACTTCCTATAAAACCTAGTTCTTCGCCTAAAACGGCAAAGATAGAATCCCCTTGCGGTTCTGGTAAATAACTAAATTTTTGAATACTCTGACCATATCCTCTACCTAAAATTCCTCCCGAACCTATTGCTATTAATGATTGTTGAATTTGATAAGAAGATCCACGAGGGTCTTGTGAGGGGTCAATAAAAGTTTTTACTCTTTCTTGAAGGTATGGAGTAAAAAAAACTAAAATTCCAAGAGCAAAAATAGATCCTACTCCTAATAATGTAATATATTTTATTGATACACCAGAGATAAAAAGCATTGAAATTCCTGTTATGGCAATTAAGATAAAGCTTTTAGTATCTGGCTGATTAAATAAAATGAAAGCTATGATTGTAAGTAATGCTATTAAAGGGAGAATTTTAAATTTAAAATCTTGATTTCTGTTTTTTGTCCATGAAAGCCAAGCAGCAAAATAAATTACAAACCCAAATTTTAAAATTTCGACTGGTTGAAATCGAAGTGGCCCAAGTTGAATCCATCTTTCTGCTCCTAAATGACTCCATCCTAAGTAAGGAATAAAAACAGCTGCAGTAAGAAGTATTGATCCTAAAAAAATATAAAAAGAATATTTACGCCAGAATTTATAATCTATCTTTAAGGCAAAATACATACCAATTCCTCCAAATCCAAATCCGAGAATTAATTGACTAATTAAAACAGAATAAAAAGTCCCTTCATTTTTAGCAAAAATTCCTAAAGATGCAGAAATAAAAATAGCTGTTCCAATAAAAATTAGAAGAAAAACAATTATTAAAAAAAATCTATCTATTTTTTTTTCTCTCATGCTTAATTTTCTTTTTTACTTTAAAAACTTTATAAACTTTTTACTTTACTTGTCCCGTAGTGAGCTTCGCTCTACTACTGGGATGACTACCTACTAATGACTGCCAAAATTATACCTATAATAGAAAAAGCAATAGATAAAATCCAAAAACGCATAGTTACTTTATAAGATGGCCAACCAAGTGCTTCAAAATGATGATGTATGGGCGCGACTTTAAATACTTTTTTTCCTCCTCTCATTTTTTTTGAAATTGTCTGCAAGATAACAGAAGCAGAACTTACTACAAGTGGCATAGCAATAATAGGAAGAATTAAAACTGAATCAGTTAAAAATGCTAAAGTAGCTAAAGTGATAGTAAGTCCTATAATACCCGTCTCCCCCATATAAAATCTTGCTGGTGGAATATTAAACCAAAGGAATGCTAATGTTGCTCCAGCAATGACAGCTGAGAAAGTGGCAATATCTATCTGATTATTAGCGAATGATATTATAGAATATGCAGTAAAAATTGAGGCAAAGATTCCTCCAGCAAGTCCATCTAACCCATCAATTACCCCCCCAGAAAAAGTTGCTAATGCAACTATAATAAAAAATGGAATAATCAAAATACCAACATATATATCTCCTCCAAATGGAATATGGATAGATGTCATTCCTAATTTATAAAAGAACCAAAGTCCAATTAAAAAAGAAATATAAGCTACCAACAATACTTTCCATTTACGCCAAGAAACGTCGTCATGAGCTATCTTACCTTTTCCATAAATTTGTATAAGATCATCCCAAAGTCCTAAAAATGATCCAAGAAGTAAAACGAAAAGGGGTATTAAAGTTTGGTTATTGCTTAAAAAATTTATTTTTTGAGTGATAACAGTTGGAAATATAATTGAAACTAAATAAAAAATTAAAGTCGAAAAAAGGATTGAAACCCATATTATTATTCCGCCTACTCGAGGCGTCCTTAATTCTTCATCTTCATTATGAATTTTTTGAAATTCTGTCAAAGTAGCCCCATTACGAGAATATTTTTTCCACATCTTATATTTAAAGAAAAAATGTGTTGCAAATGGTGTAATAAAAAGTCCTATTAAGAAAGCTACCACTGTCGGTAAAAAAATTTTGACTAAATTCAAAAGCATATAGAGATTATACTCTGTAATGATATTTTTATCAAAAAAATGATAGAATTACTTTTCTTCTCTGTCTGTTGTGTCATATCTAAGCTCTACAGCTCGATTTACACTTTTCTTCAAGAAATAAATCCAATGGTCATAGTTTTTATCTTCACTATGGGCTTCCCAAATAGAAAACAATTCTTTTGGATCCACCCATTCTAATTCAAATTCTTCATGCTCTTCAAATTCAGTTTGTTTTAATTTTGTACTTTTCAATATAACCAAGAAACATGTGGATAAAGCTACTCTATTTTTCTTTTTATTAAAATTAAAATAATGCGTTAATACTTTATCAATTTTCTCAACATATAAAAAATCACAAAGCCCACTTTCTTCAATTAATTCTCTTAGAACTCCTTTCTCTTCATCTTCTCCTTCATCAAATCCTCCACAATAAAGCCCTAACATTTTATTTTTTAAATTTCTGTATACTGCATATTTCTGACTGACAGGGTCGAAGACCACAGCGCATCCGCCATCTCTTTGTTCTTCATTTTCTCTTTTGATTCCAAATTCAAGCATTTTGTTTTTATTCATATAAATTTAGTTTATCTAAGCTAGTACTATCATCACATAAATGTGCTTTTATGCCAAATGATCTTGCTATATTTATATTTTTTTCTTTATCGTCAAAAAAAAGTATTTCTTCTGATTTTAAATTTAATTTTTTTAAGATTTTATTAAAAAATTCTGGCTCAGATTTATCATATCCAATATCACAAGTACAAAAGATACCATCAAAATAATCTTTTAAACCAATATCCTCTGATAAATATTTCATTCTATATTTTTCTTGTCTTGTTGCTATATAACATTTTATTTGATGTTTTCTTAATTCTACTATTTTATTTAAAATTTTTGTATTTATTTCTTTATTTTTTATACTTTCACTTTTAAACCAATATTGTAAAAAATCATTAATATTTCCTTTCCAATTCCATTCTGTAAGATATGGTCTTATTTTTTCCTTCAAATCTGCTTTCCCAAAAGAACATTCCCTAAAATCTTTTTCAAAAAATTTATTAATTTTCTCTATCGGTATGTTATATTCTTCTGATAACCGACGACTAAAAAGCTTCTTTTCTCCTTTAATTAATATTCCATCGATGTCAAAGAGGATCGCTTTTATATTCATAAACTAAAAAAACCAATAATTGATAACGCCAAACAATAAAACAAATGTAATAATTATTGTTGTAAAAAAAGAACTTATCTGATTTGCTTCCTTCCAAGATTTATATGAACTATATAGCCAAAAAGGTTGTGCTACTAAATTACTAGCCAAACCCCATTCAGGTAATTTAAGTCCAGTAAGTAAAAAACCCAATAATGTAAAAGAAACAACACCAATTTGTACAAAACCATTAAAATTTAAATATTTATTCATAAATTATTTCTCCAATTCTTCTTTTAAAAGTGGCACAATTTGCTTTCTCATTATTATTTTATTAATAAAAGCTATATTTTCATTAAAATCAACATTTAAAATCTTTTTTAACAAATTCTTTGTATTTTCATTATTAGAAATAAAATAAGTTCTTTCTTTTTCTAAATCAATAGCACTTAAAAAAATAAAATCTAAAGTATCTTTTTCTTTTATTTTATTTAATATCTCTATTATTTCTTTCTCTCTTTCTTTAATTAATTGCTCCACTCCAATTATTTCAATTTGAGCTATACTAAATTTTTTATTACCTATAAAATAAGAAGACAAATCACCCGTGATTCTATTAAAAAGTTTGTCTCCAGATAAATCAGATTTTGCTTCAAAAAGTTCTTTCCAATAATTGTCTGGCAATAGAGCAATTTTATTAAGATATTTTGCTGATTTTCTATCCCTATCTGTGGTTACGCTTCCTTTAAAATTAGAAGTATTAGAAATAATTGCGCTCAAAAGCAAAATCGCTGACTTTTTAGAAATTTCAATATTTTTCTCTATAAATTTCTCTGTAATCAATGTCGAAGCAGAACCAACTAATTCTATCTGAACTTTTGCATTAAGAAATTTATCTGCTTCATAGATTTTTCTATGGTCAATAATTTCAACAACTTTTGCTAATTCAATATTCCCTTCTACTCCATTTAAATCTGAAGTATCAATGAGTACAACTTCATCAAAATCATTTGAATTTAAAATTATTTGTGGATATTCAAAATTAAAACGATTTAAAACATATTTAGCCTCATCGTGAATTTTTCCCATTACACCTATCGTATTATTTACTCCAATTTTTTCTAAAAATTCAGAATAAGCAAAAATACCAGCTACGCCATCTATATCAGCATTTACATATGATGTTATTAATAATTTTTCCATATATTTTTATTCTTTCCAAATTCTAATAACACACATAGGTAAAGGGCAAATATAAAGTACCTTAGAATTTCGGTCATAAAATACACCTACCCAAAAATCATACCATAGAAATTTGAAACTAATTTTTATTTTTTTATTCATAAAATAAAGTTAAATTAGAAAAATTAAAACTAGGAAAATGATTAGAAAACAAGCAAAAAATCCAACGGTTTTAATAAAAAAAGTAGCAGCTTCTTTTTTTTGATTTTCAAGAAAAAGTTGAAGAGGTTCTGATAAAAATAAAAATCCCATAACTGCCACAGAGAGTACAAACAAACTCAACATAACTATAGGCATAAAAATATTATCTTCTTTTGGCATAAATGAAGATAAAGAACTCATAATAGAAACTATAAACACTATATATAAAGCTGCTGTTAATGCATGTAAAAATGGTTTTTTCATATGTTTATTATACACTTATATTTTATAATATATCTTAATTTTATAATTTTATTATTTAATTCCTTCATAAAAACTTCCATTTAAATAACATTTTACACCCAAAACACTTGCGTCAAAATGTGGCTGAGGAAGTTCTTTTGGATTCACCCAATTCCATCCTTCGCATTTTTCTGGTTCCATATTTTTCAATTCTCCAGAATATTTTGTTATAAGTAAAAAAACTGAAATGTGATGTTTCCCTTCTTCTTTGTATGTTTCTAAATTATTACTTATCGCGATTACTTTTGGCTCAAAAATATCTAAATTAGTTTCTTCTTTAATTTCACGAATAGCTCCTTCTTCAAATGTTTCTCCTAAATCTAAA
>PFRK01000045.1:0-6170 GCA_002788475.1 Candidatus Nomurabacteria bacterium CG_4_9_14_0_2_um_filter_32_10
GGTTAAGAAATTTATAATTATGGAATTTAAAATTGAGAAAAAATTAAATCCCGACAGAAGTCACGAAGGCTCACAAGGAGCTTCTACTTCTAACGGGACAAGAAATACCTTAGGACGTGCTGGAATTTTAATCACAGCCCACGGAATTATTAAAACTCCGGCTTTTGTTGCGGTGGGAACAAAAGCAACTGTAAAATCTCTTAATCCAGAGCAGGTACGTGATGCTGGTACTCAAGTTGTTTTAGGAAATACTTATCATTTATATTTACAGCCAGGGGATGAGATAGTAAGAGATGGAGGAGGTATTGGTAAATTTATGAATTGGTTTGGGCCGACAATGACAGATTCTGGAGGGTTTCAAGTTTTTTCTTTAGGAGCTGCTTATGGAAAAGATATCTCAAAAATTACTAAAATTACTGACCCTTCATTATTAATACCAGAAAGATTTGATGATAGTGATGCACCAAGACTTGCTAAAATAGGACAAGATGGTGTCTCTTTTAAATCTCATTTAGATGGAAGTATTCACTATATTACTCCTGAAAAATCTATACAAATTCAACATAATTTAGGTGCGGACATAATTTTTGCTTTTGATGAGTGCACTAGTCCTGTGGAAGATTTAAAGTATCAAGAAGAAGCATTAGAACGTACACATCGTTGGGCAGAGAGAAGTCTCGCAGAACATGAAAAATTAAAAAATGCGAAATTTCTACTTTCTAGCGCAGGAGAAAAAACAGAAGAATCATTCTTTATATGGTCGCTGTCTGAGCGTGCTCGCTCAGCGCTGCCTCTCGGCTCGTCAGCCTGCGAGACACCCTCTAAAGAATATTCTTCTGTTTTTTCTCCAGCCTTATTCGGTATCGTGCAAGGTGGTAGAGAAGAATCTTTACGAAAAAAATCTGCAAAAATTATTGCAGAGACAAATGTGGATGGTAAGTATTTTGATGGTTTTGGTATCGGTGGTTCTTTTGCAAAAGAAGATATGTCTTCTGTTGTGAAATGGGTGAATGAAATTTTACCAGAAGAAAAACCTCGTCACTTGCTTGGCATAGGGGAGCCTGAAGATTTATTTATGGGAATAGAAAATGGAGTGGATCTTTTTGATTGCGTCTTGCCGACACGTCTCGGAAGAAATGGAACGATTTACACAAAAAATGGAAAAATAATTATCATGAATACAAAATTCAGAAATGATTTTTCACCGATTGAAAAAGATTGTGAATGTTACACTTGTAAAAATTATACGAGAAGCTATATTGCACACCTTTTTCATGGAAAAGAAATGCTTGCAGGCACTCTCGCTTCAATTCATAATCTGTATTTTATTATCCACTTAGTAGATCAAATTCGTCAGTCTATTATCAACGATACGTTCTATGAATACAAGAAAGAATTTTTAGAAGGATATTTAAATAAAGACTGAAAATGCTTTACAATTTTTGACGAATTGCTATACTATTTTTAATTTGATGGCTAAGAAAAAAACAAAAAAACAGGGTCTACATAAACGCAAGGTAGGGAAAAATTGGAAAAAATTTTGGAAGCTTGGAGCTGAGGAATTTAACACCCAATTTTTAGGTGTCAGTAAAGATAATGAGCTCACTGCAATAGAAGGGCATCATATATATAATTTAAATGATTTGGCTCAAAAATATGGCACACCTTTGCAAGTGATTTTCCCTTTTGTGTTAGAAGATAGGCTCAAAGATTTGATAGGTTATTTTCAAGCTTATATAAAAATTTATGGCTATAAGGGTAAATTTTTCTATCACTATCCAATGAAAGTTAATCAAAATAGGGAATTTGTTCTTCCACTCATTTCAGAAGGGGCAAATTTGGAAGTAACTTCTGCAAATGAATTATGGCTTGTAAAAAAACTTTGGGAGGGAGAAAAGTTTAATAATAAAATTCGCGTGCTTTGTAATGGCCCGAAGACTGATCAATATTTAGATTTGATAGAAGAACTACGTGCAAAAGGTATGAATATAGTGCCTATAATAGAAGGGCCAGAGGAAATTGAAAGAATCTCAAAATATAAAGGTGATAAAGGTGTTCGGGTAGACCTTTCTATCAAGTCTGATACACGTTGGGATAAGAAATTTGACCGTTTTGGGCTCTCTGAAAAGGATATTCTTAATTTACCTAAAATGAAGAATTTAAAGATTTTGCATTATCATTTAGGTTCACAGATAAAGACACAGAAGAGTATTTTAGAAGGAGTGAAACATGCTTTTACTATTTATTTGCAGTTACAGAAAATATATCCTTCTTTAGACACATTAGATATAGGTGGTGGTTTTGGTATTTCTCATGAAAAAAAGAAATTTTATACAGCAAAAGTTGTTTCAAGTAAAATAATAAAATTATTAAAAAATTTATCAGATAAAGCTGGAGTTAAACATCCAAATTTGGCTATAGAATGGGGTTGGTATATTGTTGATCCAGCTCAGATAACTATTTATAAAATAATTTCTAAAAAGTATATTGAAAAGGCGAATGCGAAAGCTTGGTATATTATTGACGGAAGTTTTATGAATGACTTGAAGGACACTTGGGCGGTGCATCAAAAGTGGCATGTTATACCGGTGAACAATATGACTAGTTCTCTTAAGAGAGTTTGGCTTGCTGGAAGTTCTTGTGATTCTGATGATAAATATACTGCTGGTGGAGATTATATTCTTTTACCAAAATTAAATGGTGAAGATCAATACATTGCAATTTTAGATACAGGAGCCTATCAAGATGCTTTGTCGTCACATCATTGTTTACTTTCTCTTCCTGCAAAAATTATTGCGCATGATGGTGCGATAAAAATTATTCGCAAACATGAAACAGCAGAAACCATCGGTAAATTTTTTGGTTGGAATAATGGAGATGATAAGTAGTAGAAAGTTAACAAATCCATAAAGTTAAAAGTAAAAAATGGAAAAGAAAAAAGATTTTTTTATTTCTCTAATTATTGTTTTTTTAGTAATAGGATTTTTTATTTTTTTAATTTTTTTTTCTTTAGATAAAGAAAAAGTGTCAGGGTTAAAACCTGAAGTAAACTCTGGAACAAAAAATCTAGATATAAATAAAATTCAGTATATAAAAATTGCAGATAAAATTTTAAAAGTTGAACTAGCTTTAACTCCGGAGGCTCAGCAACAAGGACTTTCAGGGAGAGAAAAATTAAAAGAGGACGAAGGTATGTTTTTCGTTTTTAACCATATGGATAAATATTCTTTTTGGATGAAGGATATGAATTTTGCTTTAGATATTATTTGGATTGGAGAAGATTTACGTGTGGTTTATATAAAAAAAAATGCACTCCCAGAGTCGTATCCAGAGACTTTTAGACCCAGTCAAGAGGTGAGGTATGTTTTAGAAGTTTTGGCTCAATTTTCAGAAAAGAATAATTTGAAAGAGGGGGATCAGATAGAAATCTTGCTCCCTTAGAGCTTGCTATTTCAGCTTTTAAGAAGATGACTATTTACAGTCATTTCAAATTGTTTTCTTTGTCGTTTTTTTCTTAGTTTCCACTCGCATAAATTATTTTTTAGAAGTATAATCACCCTATGGAAAAAGATTTTATTTTAAACAGAAGGGAACTAAACAAAATTAAGAATGTCAGAAATCGTGAAGGAGAAATAATTCCTTTCAATATAAATAAAATTGCTGATGCTGTATACAAAGCGTTTCTCATAACGAGTGAGGGAGAAAAAAAGGAAGCAAAAGATGTTGCAAAGAAAGTTTTTCATAGATTAACCCATCTTAAGTTAAAAAGTAACGACCCCGAAGGAAGGCAAGCTTCCTATGGGGCAGGAAAAAAGTTCATTCCGACGGTGGAAATGGTGCAAGATTTTGTAGAATCCGAACTTATGGATCTGGGATATCATCTTACTGCAAAATCCTATATTTTATATAGGTCAAAAAGAGCAGAGTTAAGGAAAGAAGTTGGTATTATCCCTGTTGAAAGTAAAAAAGTTTTTGATGAATCGAGTTCTTACTTTGTTAGTTCTTATGAAGAATTTATTTTTTTTAGGACATATTCAAAGTGGCAAGATAATTTAGGAAGACGCGAGACATGGATAGAGACAATTAACCGCTTTATGGCTTATATGAAAAAAAATCTTGGAGATAAAGTATCTTCAAGAGATATTTCTGAATTAAAAGAAGGAATTCTAAAACAAGAGATCTGTCCATCAATGAGATTGCTTTGGTCTGCAGGTGAAGCATGTGAAAAAACAAATGTCTGGGCTTACAACTGTTCTTATGTTGCACCTACTTGTTGGCAAGATTTAGGAGAGGTGATGTACATACTGATGTGTGGAGCTGGATTAGGTTTTTCTGTTGAATCTGAAACTGTACAAAAATTTCCGCAGATAAGAAGGCAGACAGGAAAAAAACTTGCTACTTATGTTGTAGAAGATGATAAAGAAGGTTGGGCAGATGCATTTGTTCTTGCTTGTAAGACTTGGGCTGATGGTTATGATGTGGAATTTGATTATAGTAAAGTGCGTCCGTCAGGTTCTCGTTTGAAAGTGGCCGGTGGCCGAGCTTCAGGACCTCAGCCTCTTATTGATTTAATTAATTTTACTAAAAAGAAAATATTAGCCAGACAAGCAAAACGTCTTACCAATTTGGATCTTCATGACATAATTTGTCAGATTGGACTCATCGTCGTTGCTGGGGGAGTTCGTCGCAGTGCTTTGATATCTCTTTCTGATATTGATGATGAATCTATGCGTAAATCAAAACAGGGACAATTTTGGATTGATAACGGTCAGCGCTCAATGGCTAACAATTCAGCTGTGTATAGCCAGAAACCCTCAGCTTCAGAATTTTTAAACGAATGGATAGAATTGATAAAATCAGGCACAGGTGAAAGAGGAATTTTCAATAGAGGAGGACTTATGACTCAACTCCCAAAACGTAGAATCAATAATTGGAAAGAAGCTGGAATTATAGATGACCAAAATGTGATTGTTGGATTACCTGGATCAAATCCTTGCGGAGAAATTACTCTTCGTTCTAAACAATTTTGTAATCTCACTTCTATTGTGGTTCGTCCAAAGGACACAATTGAGGATTTAAAAAGGAAAGTTAGACTCTCTACAATATTAGGTACCTATCAAGCGACTTTGACTCATTTCGGTTATCTTTCAAAAGAATGGAAAGAAAATTGTGATGATGAAGCACTACTCGGTGTCTCCATTACTGGATATTATGATAATAAGACAATTAGGAATGACAATGTTTTATCACAGCTTCGCGAAGAATCTATAAAAGTAAATAAAGAATATGCAAAAAAGTTCGGTATAAATCATTCTACTTGTATTACCACTATCAAACCTCATGGTAATTCCGGCCAACTTCTTTATGTCGGTTCTGGAATGCATCCATGGTATGCCAAATATTATATTAGACGTGTTCGTATTTCTACAAATGATCCATTGTATGAATTAATAAAAGATCAAGGTGTTCCTTTCAAAGCTGAAGTCGGATATTCTACTGCAAACTCCACTGTCGCTGTGGTTGAATTCCCAATCAAAGCACCAGATGGAGCTGTCACTCGAGATCAAGTCTCTGCTATTGATTTACTAAATGAATGGAAAAGATTAAAAATTAATTATATTGAACACAATCCTTCTGTCACGATTTATGTTGGCAACGATGAATGGATTAAAGTTGCAAACTTTATTTATGAGAATTGGGATATCGTCGGTGGACTTTCTTTCTTACCTCGCTCTGAACATGTCTATCAACTTGCACCTTATGAAGAGATTTCGAAAGAAGAGTATGATAAAAGAATTAAAGAAATAAAACATATTGATTTTTCTAAACTTGTTTATTACGAACAAGAAGACAATACTGTCGGTGCTAAAGAATTTGCTTGTGTCTCTGGAGTTTGTTCTATTGATGACGTCTTAGCTGAAGAAGCTCAAAAAGAAAAAGCAGAAGGTTCTCCAGATAATTAGGAAAAAATAAGAATAATGTTTTTCTTGTTTTTTATTTACTTTCTTATTTTTTTGTTTTATAATCGAAACTAGCCCTGTATTGGATAGTTGCTCCGACTTAAATCGGGGAGGAAAGTCCGAACACATAGTCTTAGCCAAGCTAGGACAAACGTAGCGGGTAATGCCCGTCAGGAGTAATCCTAGGGTTGCGAACAGTGACGAACCGAT
>PFRK01000045.1:6279-6799 GCA_002788475.1 Candidatus Nomurabacteria bacterium CG_4_9_14_0_2_um_filter_32_10
TAAGGCCTAGACAAATAGCTATTACCCCGACCTTGCGTCGAAGTACAGAATTCGGCTTATAGACACAAACGAAAATATGGAAAATCCCTTCGTAAGATGGGGTTTTTCTGTTGAGATATAGTGTTCAAGCTAGGGAACATAGTTGCTTTTCTATTTCAAATATGCTAAACTTTAAGTGTGAGTGTGAGGTGATACTCACATCAATCGTAACAACATAAGTGCCGAGAAAAACGCCGAAAGGCGTTTTTCTTTTTCTATAATTTTTAATAAAAAAATAGCTTCACACGAAGTGAAGCTATAAATGTTTAAAACATGGCAGATTTAAACTGCCATAGATACAAGAATTAAAAAAACTAATTTTTCTTTTAGTTTTTTTAATGTAGTTTTTATATCTATTTTATTTTTGATTTCATAACCAATAAAATTCCATTCATCACCTAATTTTTCTTTAATCTTTAAATTTTTCAAAAGTCCTATGTCTTTTGAAGAAATTGTGCAATGACAAACTTTGTTTCCATAT
>PFRK01000057.1 GCA_002788475.1 Candidatus Nomurabacteria bacterium CG_4_9_14_0_2_um_filter_32_10
GCTCTAAATAATCATCTATGTCTAAACCTAATTTTTCTATTTTCTCTATTGTATTTTTATCTACTATTGCCCCAGCTCTATCACTATTGTCCATACCATCTGACGCAAAAGATATAAATACAGAATCATCATCAATTAATTTTTTCTTAATTACGGAAAGCCCCATATGAAGGCTTCTGCCACCTTTTCCACTCTTATCTTTAACTTGTATACTTGGCTCCCCCGCAGCTAAAACTACAGAATTATCTTTCTTTAATATGAATATTCTTTCAAGTGCTTTATCTATCACATCATATAGATCTGTAGAAGCAATATTTACTTCCAAATTAAATTCCTGTGCTTTTTCTGCCATTGCTTCTACCGCAGTCTTATTTGAAACAAGAACAAAATTAAAAACATTATCAAAATATTTATCTTCCTTCGGCGTTTCAGTCAAATTAAATTCTCCTAAATCATTTTCTGCAATAATTTTTTGTGCATCTTCTATGGTAGTTTTGTCTTTATAAGTAGGACCAGAAGCAACATTATCAAATTCATCTCCTGGAACATCAGAAAATATAAATCCAATCACAGTCGTAGGATAAGCTATCTTTGCCAATCCACCACCTTTTAAAAGAGATAAGTGTTTCCTTACTGTATTGATTTGATTTATTGTTTTACCAGATTCTAAAAATGCATCGTAAAGTTTTGCACCTTGTTTGTGTTCACTTTCAGGATAACAAAGAAGAGCAGAGCCACCACCAGAGACAAGCACTATTATAAGATCTTCTTCTGTAGATTTCTCAATTAATTCATATATTTTTTTTCCAGCTTCTATATTCGCCTCTGATGGTCTTGGATGAGTGCCAGCAAAAGTCTCTATATACTTCGTATCAACTTTTTTAAGACCAACAACCACTCCTCCACTGATTCTATTTCCTAAAATTTTCTCTAATGCGATAGCAGCCTCACAAGAAGATTTACCAAAACCAACAACTTTTATATTTTTATATTTTGAGAGGTTGAATGGCTTCCCTTTTATAAACAAAATATTTTCTATCAGCAAGACAGAAGAATTTATAACTTTCTCTGTATTTATAGCATTGAGTCCAGATTCTATCATCTCTAATACTATTTTACGGTTCGGAGTACTTGCCAATTTATCAAAATTTTTAATCAATCCTCTATTCATTTTTTTATTTAACCAAATTTATTGGCTTACCATCAATAAAACTTTTGATATTTTCTACAGTTGTTTGCATAATTCTCATCATTGCTTCCTTTGAATAAAAAGCAATATGAGGAGTAATAATTACATTATGTTTATCTAAAATAGAAATCCTGTCTCCTTTTTTAAAATTACGTTCTCCCTCTAAAACGTCCATTCCAACACCACCGATAATCCCATCATTAATCCCAGAAAGTAATGCATCAATATCTACAAGTTCACCACGTGCAGTGTTTATAATATAAACACCTTTTTTCATCTTTAAAATATTTTCTTTATTTAAAAGATGATGATTCTCTTTTGTATATGGAGTATGCAAAGTAATAATATCAGATTGAGAAATAACTTCATCAAAATTTTGATATTCAAAATTATTTTCTTTTGCAAAATTAACATCTGGATATGTATCAAAAGCCAATACTTTCATATTGAAAGCCTTAGCAATACGAATCACATTCTTGCCAATTTTACCAGTACCGATAACTCCCAAAGTTTTCCCATCAAGATCAAAACCTTCAAATTTTTCAAATACTTCAAAATCACCACCCTCTTTTAATTGTCTACTAGCTTCAATAATTTTTCTAGAAAGATTTAACAAGAGAGCAAAAGTAAACTCGGCTACTGTGCTAGAACCATAGACAGGCACATTGGAAACTTTTATACCTTTACTCTCAGCATATTTATAATCTATATGATCATATCCAGTTGAACGAGTAGTAATAAATTTTAAATTGGGCAAACTATCGATTATATCCTTACTCACTTCTGAATCCACAAATACCGAAAGAATCTCAAATTCTTTTAATTTATCAATACTATTTTCACCTAATTTTTCATTTAAAAAAGAAACCTCATTATCTGGGAAATAACCTTCTAGAAGTTCTAAAACTTCATCTGATTTATAAAAAAATGCTATCTTCATATTATGATTATAACACAATATTTACTCAAACCAACTTTTTATAAAAGACCAAAAACCTGAAGAATTCTCCTCTTTTTCTTTTACTGGTAAATTTTTATCTTCTACAACCATAATCATATTTTCACCTTCTTTCGCTACTCCAAATTTTTCTCTTAAACTTTCTTCTATCCCTTTTTCAGTTTTTAATTTATTAATTTCAGAATTGAATTCTTCTTTTGATTTTTCTAATTCTATTATCTTGTCTTCAACAAGATTCTTGTTTTTGCCAGTCTCCACCATTTTATTTATAAAATTAAAAATATTAAAAGCAAAAACAAGTATTATAATACCTAAAAATATTAAAAAAAACTTTGACTGCATTATCTGTTTTAATTTTCCTCCTTTTTGAAAATTCCTCATAGTATGATATTATTATATTATGTTTTTTAATAAAAAACACCAAAAAAAGATACAAATAATCTGGTCAGTGCTAGTTATACTAATAATAATCAGTATGATTTTACTTTACTCCCCTATATTTAGTATTTAGTATAAAATAAACTAGTTATCTCCTTTACGCATCATCTTCAGGAACACATCTTGTGGAATATTTACTTTTCCACGTTCTTTCATTTTTTTCTTGCCTTTTTTCTGTTTCTCTAAAAGCTTCATTTTACGAGTCACATCACCACCATAAAGATAACCAGTTACATCTTTTCTAAATGCTTGTATCGTACGAGATGAAATTATTCGCCCTAATGCCCTACCTTGAATTTTTGTAACAAACATTTGTCTTGGTAAAATACCGTGTAACTTTTCAACTACTTTTTCTGCTTCTTCTTCTGCTTTTCTTTTTGAAACAACTCTAGAAAATGCAGGAACTACTTCTTCTGCAATCAATACATCAAGCCGAGTAACATTAGCTTTACGCATATCATCTATTTCATAAGATATTGACCCATAACCAGATGAAACACTTTTTAATTCATCAAAAAAATTACGCATAAGTTCACGAAGTGGCATTTTTACAGAGATAGAAGAACGGTTGTTTCCAAAATTATCTGTTTCACCTATCTCAGCTTCATGATCAAAAAGTAACTGCATAATATTACCTATATATTTTATCGGGGAAATTATTTTCAATTTTACCCAAGGCTCAAACACAGTTTCTATATTTCCATCATCTGGAAAAAAATAAGGAGAATAAATCTTTACTTTCTTTCCATTTTTCATTAACACTTCATAAGTGATAGAAGGTGTAGTTATAACCAATTTTAAATTAAACTCTCGTTTTAATCTTTCTGTAATAATTTCTAAATGTAACATTCCAAGAAGACCACAACGAAAACCACGTCCTAAAGATCCGGAAGATTCTTCTTCATAAGAAAAAGAAGAATCGGAAAGTTTCAATTTACTTAATGCCATTTTAAGTTCCGAAAAATCATCTGCATCTTCAGGAAATACAGATGCCCAAACAACGGGCATAGGTTGCATATAACCCGGCAATGCAGGTAATGGATTTTTCTCTTTGGTAATAGTATCTCCAACAGAAGCAATACCCGGTCTTTTTATGCCCGTGACAATGTAACCTGTATCACCTGCTGAAAGAAAATCACGTGGAGTTTCTTCTGGTGAAAAAGTTCCGACTTCTAAAGAATTAAATTTCTCACCTGACACTGAAAAGATTAAACTCTCTCCTTTCTTAACTTTTCCATCTAATAACCGAACAAAAACTATAACTCCCTTATGATTTGAATATTTAAAATCAAAAACTAATGCACGTAAAATATTATTCTCCTCTTTGTAATTTTCTTTAGGTGGTGGAATGCGTTTTACAATTTCTTGTAAAAGATTTTCTACTCCTTCTCCGGTGCGCCCAGAAACAAAAAGTATTTCATTAGGATTACAATCTAAAAGATCTATAACCTCTTTCTTCACTTCTTCTACCCGTGCCAAAGGTGAATCAATCTTTGAAAGTACAGGAATAATCTGCTTAATCTCTCCATTACCTCCCTCACGCGCCATATTAAGCGTAGTAAGTGTTTGCGCTTGTACACCCTGTGTTGCATCAATTAATAAAATAGAGCCTTCTACAGCCTTTAAAGCACGAGAAACCTCATACGAGAAATCTATATGCCCTGGAGTATCAATAAGATTTAATACAAAATCTCCGACAGGTCCTGGCCCGTTAGAATGGTATTCCATTCGCACAGGCTGCATTTTGATAGTAATTCCACGTTCACGCTCAAGATCCATAGAATCAAGAACTTGATCACGCATTTTGCGCTTTGGAATAGTGTGTGTAATTTCAAGCATTCGATCAGCTAAAGTACTTTTGCCGTGATCGATGTGCGCAATAATAGAAAAATTCCTTATATTCTTTAAATCCATCCTTTAAATATAACAGAATTTTGGAAAATTACCATTTTTAAAGTTCTTCTTGAAGATCAACAAGAACTTTTGTACGCCAGAATTTAGTTCTGAAAGTTTTTATTAAATCTTTTAATTCATCATTCTTCAAAAGATATAATATTAAAATTCCTGCACAAATACCTAAAATTCCAGAAATGAATCCTTGTAAAAATACTCCCCAAAAAGTTGTAGTCCCAAAAATTGGAGAAAGAATATTTAAACTTGTATAAGACACAACTCCAATAAAAAATGAAGCACCTAAACTTTGGAAAAAAGTTTTTGTAATAAAAGATTCATGTTCCATAAAATCTCTCCTAATAAAATACCATTCTAAAATAAAATTTAAAATAGTACCAACAGAATATGCAAGTGACAACATTAATACTTCTGTACCTAAAATATTCTCAACTTTCAATAAAGATTCTATAAAATAACGAAACATCGGTACATTTTCAAAAATATGAAGAAATACATAAGACAAAATTACAATTAAAATGGAACAAAATAAATTAATTGTTAAAGGACGTTTCGTATTACCTGTCGCATAATAAACACGGGACAAAAGAGCAACCATACCCTGCGCAAGAACTGAGATAGAAAAGATTGCCAAAGATGCTGCTACAAGACGAGTATTTTCCCAAGAAAAAGATCCAGAACCAAGTATGACACGTACGATCTGTGCACGAAGAATTATAAAAAGAAATATAACTGGAAGTGACCAAAATACTATCTGTCTAGCTGTGGATTTTAAATGATTTTTAAATTCACTTTTTTTCTCACTAGAAAAAGATTTTACTAAAGTTGGAAAAGCAGCTACAGCATAAGATATTCCGATAATATTAAGAGGTACTGATTGAAGATTAAAAGAAAAATTAAAAATTGAAATTGAACCACTTGAGAGATATGAAGCAAAAGCAATAATAGCGATAAGAGCTATGTTATTAAGAGAAAGACCTAACGTTCTTGGAAGTGAAGTAAAAGCTATATGTTTTATTTCTTTAAAATTAATAGAAAAAGAGAATTTAGGTGAAAATCCACATCCAAAAGAAGAAAATACTTGAATCAAAAAATGCATAAATGCTCCTAAAACAACACCTAAAACTAAACCATTAATCCCCAAAATTGGATACAAAAAAACAATACCAATTATAATACCAAAATTATAAAAAATTGGGCTCAAAGAATACAAGAAAAATTTACGAAAAAGTTGAGTAATCGTACCAAAAAGATTTGAAAGTCCCATCAAAATTGGAGAAAGCAACATTATTCGTGAAAACAAAACTACCTTTGCTTGTACTAAAGGTGCAAAACCTGGTGTAACAAAAGATATAAGATAAGGCATAACAAAAAAAGCTATAACAGAAATCACTATCATTGTGATAAAAAAAACAGTAAAAATATCATTCAATAACTTACGTGCTTCATCTGTGACTATCTCCCCTTTCATCTTTTCTACAATAAAAGGAATAAGCACTGTGATAGAAGCTAAAGATGCAATAGAAATAAAAATAAGATCTGGTATTCGAAATGCAGCATAATAGGCATCAAGCTCAAGCGATGGCCCAATAAAATGTGCGATATATCTATCCCGAAAAAGTGCTAAAATTTGAGAAAGTAGAGTAAAACTTCCTAAAAGAAGTGCGGCCTGGTTTATGTTTCCATATTCT
>PFRK01000040.1:0-5871 GCA_002788475.1 Candidatus Nomurabacteria bacterium CG_4_9_14_0_2_um_filter_32_10
AAAAGCTATGCCTTCTCATTCTAAATATATTTATATTTCTATTAATAAAGATGAATATAGAGATTTTAAATTAAAGTAAATGCAAAACAATATTTGGGATGATAAAAATTTAATAAAAATACTTGAAAATGATGGAGTAGTAGTCATGCCAACGGATACTATTTATGGATTAGTTGGGAAAGCTTTACAGAAAGAAGTAGTAGAAAGAATTTATGAAATAAAAAAAAGAACACCAGAAAAACCATTTATAATATTAATTGGTGATTTAGAGGAAATTAAAAAATTAGAGATAGAGCTAATTCCTGAACAGAAAAAAAATTTAGAAAAATTCTGGCCTGGTCCGGTTAGTATAATTTTAAATTGTTCTTCAGAAGATTTTTCTTTTTTACATCGAGGGACAAAAGTTTTAGCTCTTAGACTACCCTTAGAAAGTTCATTACGAGATCTATTAATAAAAACAGGACCACTAATAGCTACTTCTGCAAATACGGAGGCGTTGCCCCCGTGTAAAAATATTGAAGAGGCAAAAGAATATTTTGGAAATTCTGTAGATTTGTATGTAGATGGAGGCCTTATTAAAGAGAAACATTCAAAACTTATAAAATTAAATAAAGATGGTTCTATTGTTGTGCTTAGAGAATAGAAATATGTCATAATATAAACCATGCGTAAAAGTATTTTGGAAAAATTTTTTAGTGCACCTGCAGAGGTTTTAGAAAAAAGTGTAGAATTAGAAAGAGAAATTAAAGATGGTATTGGGAGGCAAAGGTCTGTTAGGGGGGCAAGGGAATATTGGAAAACTTTAGGTCCTGGACTTACTACTGGCGCAGCTGATGATGATCCATCTGGTATTGCTACTTATTCTCAGGTTGGAGCATCTCGAGGGTTTAGTTTGATTTGGCTTTCACCGTTTTTACTTCCCTTAATGGGGGCTGTTCAGGAGATGTGTGCTCGCATTGGACTCACTACTGGTGTAGGCCTCGCTACTAATATAAAAAGACATTACTCAAGAAAGATTCTTTATTTTTGTACCTTTTTATTGCTTTTTGCTAATGTATTTAATATAGGAGCGGATCTTGGAGCAATGGCACAAGGTGTTCAACTTGTATTTCCTCAAGTAAATTTTATTTTTTTAGTTTTTAGTTTTGCAGTTTTAAGTCTTGCTTTACAAATTTTTATTCCTTACAGAAAATATTCAAAATATTTGAAATATTTAGCTTTAGTTCTTTTCGCTTATGTATTTTCAGCATTTTCTGTTTCGATAAATTGGATGGATTTATTTAAGAATTTAGTTATCCCAACACTCTCTTTTTCAAAGAATGAGATTATTCTAGTTTGTGCGATATTTGGTACTACCATCTCACCTTATTTATTTTTTTGGCAAACTTCACAGGAGATTGAAGAACAAATATTAAAAGGGGAGAAAACGGAGGAAAAAAGAAGATCTCTTAATACAAATGAAAGTATCCATAAAATGAGGATAGATGTTTGGTCTGGAATGTTTTTTTCTAATATTATTATGTTTTTTATAATTGCAACTTGTGCAGCAACTTTGTTTAGTGCTGGTATTACAAACATAGGCACAGCAGCAGATGCAGCATTGGCACTAAGACCTTTTGCTGGTGATTTTGCTTTTATGTTATTTACAATTGGAATTGTTGGTACTGGACTTTTAGCAATTCCAATACTTGCAGGATCAGCTTCTTATGCTATGTCTGAAGCATTTAATTGGAAATCTGGACTTTATAGAAAATTAAAACAGGCTACATCTTTTTATGGAGTTATTATTGTGGCGATGATTTTAGGAATAACTTTAAACCTTATTGGTTTTGATCCTATAAAAACCCTTATTTATTCAGCTGTTTTCAATGGTATTATTTCACCAATTATTTTATTTTTTATTATACGCATAAGTGCAAACCAAGAAATAATGGGAGAATTTAAAAATAAAAAATTGACTAATATTGTAGGTTGGTTGACGGTTAGTTTGTTATTTATAGTCAGTATTAGTACTATAATTTTTCTTTTTGTTTAATTTTTTATGATAAATCCTGTTAGAAGTTTACTAACGACAATAATATGATATAAATAATTTATGAAGACTTCTAACGGGATAAAAATTCTTGAAAATTATGATCTGAAAAAATTAAATACTTTTGGGATTTCTGTTCGGGCAAAATTTTTTGTTGAGATAAATAACGAAACAGACTTAGAAGAACTTTTTAAGATGGAAGAATTTTCCGCCCAAGGCGGATCCGCCTTGGGCGGAAAAAATATCCCGAAGTTATTTTTGGGTGGTGGTAGTAATATTTTATTTACTGAAAATTTTGATGGTATTGTCATTTTAAATAAATTGAAAGGAATTGAAATAATAAAAGAAGATCAGGAAATTGTTTTAATAAAATCTATGGGAGGAGTTATGTGGCATGATCTGGTAACATTTATTGTTAATCGTGGATATTGGGGTATTGAAAATTTATCACTGATACCTGGTACAGTTGGGGCTGCACCTGTGCAAAATATTGGAGCATATGGTGTAGAGCTTAAAGATATTTTAGAAAATGTTGAAACATATGAAATAAAAACAGGACAGAAAAAAGTTTTCGAAAAAAAAGAATGTAAATTTGGTTATCGTGATAGTGTTTTTAAAAATAAATTAAGAGGAGAATATTTTATTTCTGCGATAACTTTAAAATTAAATAAAGCAGAGAAATTGAATATAAATTATAAAGTTCTTCAAGAATATTTAGAAAAATCTGCTGATGCCAAGACTTTGGCGGACAAAAATAAAATTATTAAATATACTCCCAAAATTATAAGCGATGCTGTCATTTCTATTCGTCAGAGTAAATTGCCAGATCCTGTCTTAATTGGGAATGCTGGTAGTTTTTTTAAAAATATTTATGTTCCTGCCCGCAATGCTTTCAGCATAGCTGATGCAGGCGGGGATCAAGAAAAATTTAAAGAATTGATAAACAAGTATCCAGATATGCCTTTTTTTAAAGAAGGTGAAATAATAAAAATTCCTGCGGGTTGGCTAATTGAGAAATGTGGGTGGAAGGGTAGGAGGATAGGTAATGTTGGTGTTTATGATAAACAGGCAGTAATTTTAGTAAATTATGGTGGGGCGACCGGGAAAGAAGTAGAAGATTTATCTAATGAGATAATAAATTCAGTTAAATCACGATTTGGTTTAATACTTGAAAGAGAGGTTAATTTGATTTGATAGAGTTCTTGTGTATAATTAATATATTATAAAGTTTAATAAATAAAAAAATATGAAAAAAAGTATGATTTGGTGGTTTTTGATAGTGATTGTCGTTGTAGGGGTTTTAGTTTTTATTACTATTAATAATAATGGAGTGGATTATTCTGACTCCAATATCGTAGATGAAAAACAAGAAAATATGCAAAATACACAACAAATTGAAGGCGTAAAAATTACAACTATTCAAGAAGGAAATGGAGATGTTGCTAAATCAGGTGATACAGTAGCTATGAATTATACAGGTAAATTGGCTGATGGTACAGTTTTTGATTCTAATGTTGATCCAAAGTTTGGACATGTAGAAGCATTTGTTTTTACTATAGATGGAGGAATGGTTATTAAAGGTTGGGACGTTGGAGTTGCTGGAATGAAAGTTGGTGAAAAGAGAATGCTTGAGATAGCTCCAGAATATGCTTATGGATCAGTTGGAGCAGGAGGAGTAATACCACCAAATGCAACAATTAGTTTTGAGGTTGAACTTTTAGAAATTAAAAAATAAATTTTTGTGTCATTATGGTATAAATTAAACATATGGAAATTTCAAACGAATACAAAAAAAATATTTATTGGGTATTGCTTGTTTTTCTAATAATTCTTTCTCTCTATTTCGCTATTAAGTTTTTATCTGAATTTAAATCTTACGATATGATAGGAAGTACAGAAGTAAGTGTGATCACATTATCAGGACATGGAGAAATTCAAGCAGTTCCAGATATTGCTAGTGTTTATTTCACTATTAACAAAGAAGCAAAAACAGTAAAAGAAGCGCAAACATTTGTAGCAGAAATTGAAAAAAAGGCGTTGGATTTTTTGAAGGAGAATAATATTCTTGAGAAAGATATCAAAACTTTAAATGCCTCTTTTAATCCGAAATATGAATATAAATATGCTTCTCAACTTTGTAATGAATTTGGTTGTCCACCTAATGGCAAGAGCGTCATTGTGGGATATGAATCTTCAGAAAGTATAACTGTAAAAGTTAGAAATACTGACGATGTAGGTAAAATAATACAAGGACTTGGGACATTAGGTGTTTCTGATTTAAATGGTCCAAATTTTTCTATAGATAATGAAGATGGATTAAAAGCAGAAGCTAGAAAAAAGGCTATTGATGACGCTAAAGCTAAAGCAAAAGCTTTAGCAAATGATTTGGGTGTCCATTTAGGTAAAATTATTTCCTTTAATGAGTCTGGAGATTATCCTGTACCAATGTATGACAAAGTAATGATGGGTGAAAGTGTTACGAAAGATTCTTCTGTACCTTCTATACCAAAAGGGGAGAATACAATAAGTTCAGACGTTACAATCACTTACGAGATAAGGTAGATATTTAGTTAACCTTCAAGGGTGACACTATAGATAAAAAATATTATGAGTAGCTCTTTGAGCTATTACTGATTAAGAATTTTTTGTGTTTTGGCTGACCATTATTAATCATTATATTGTAAAAATATGGAAAGACTTGGAGGATCACCAGTAGAAGATGCAATAAAATTGCTTAATACTTCGCGAAAAGATACTAATCTCAGATTAGCACAGCGTGGTCTTGAACTTGCAAGAATTTCGGGGGGTAAAGTATTATTAAAAAATAAAGAAACTGGAGAAATAAAACAAACGTTTGAAATTGAGACTTTAGACAATCCAAACGATGAACGTTTTGGTGAAGCTTATACTCTTTTGGCTGAAGAGTTTGGTACAAATGTACTTGAACCAAAATCTATCATGCAGGAACAGATGCAAGGTCTCCGATATGGTTTTCCTATTGAAACAGGAATGCATGCAGTACTCCTTACTATTTCAAAAAATATTGAAGTCAAAAAAGACAATGGGGAGTTAAAAATACATAAAGAAATTATAGGGGTAGCAGATATTGCAGTTATTCCTTTACAAGACGAACACGCTAAATTTAACAAGGAGTGTGTTTTAGGTCAACTTTACATTGCGACGAAAACGAGTAAAAATCCTAAAGAAAATTATCGTCAATATGGATTTGGGAGAGAACTGATGATTTCTGGTTATGAGTATGCAAAAAATGAAGCACATTCTCGTTGTTTACAGCTTATTGGAGCTGTAGGAGAATGTACTTATACATCTCGTGCTTTTTGGGAAAAGGTGGGCTGGAAACGAATCTATGTACAAAAAAATAATGATCAAAGTAAAAATTGGAAGGAAATTCAGTATATCCAACCACCACTTGCTTTTAATATAGATACTGGTGAGATTGAAGAAGGTTCTGGAGATGAGCCCGAACATCTTATGGTTGAATTGTTTGGAAAAGACTCAAATAAAAATCCAAAAATTAATGAAAAACTCATAAACATTGTCAATGGTATTTACAAATCTAGTAATTATATTCCACCAGAAGCCTTTGGTTTAGTCTCAGAAGATGGACAATTAAAATCTTTAAACCAAAATGCTAATCTAGAAATAACAGAAAAATTAATCAAAACATATAAACGCCATACTGAAGCAATAATTCCACATTTGCAGAATTTTTCAGAACAATTAAGAGATATGAATGTTCGTTTTCTAACAAAAGCTGAGATAGAAGCAGAGAAATTAGTAGTGGAAGACTATATCACACCGGCAGAAGCTGATGATAT
>PFRK01000040.1:5890-6115 GCA_002788475.1 Candidatus Nomurabacteria bacterium CG_4_9_14_0_2_um_filter_32_10
AATGACACCAACAGAAGTATTTGATAAAGGTGTTGCACTTATAAGTTGAATCTATCCTAGCTCTCTTGACTTATTTACATAATTATGATATACTTGAATCTAAGTTAGATCGTTAAAAAACACAGTTGGTAGTTGTTGGGAAACAAAAACTATTATAAATATTTTTTCTCAATAACTACCAGTTGTCATATGTGTTGTATGAAAACTAAAAATTATTCCAGTTTA
>PFRK01000015.1:0-20790 GCA_002788475.1 Candidatus Nomurabacteria bacterium CG_4_9_14_0_2_um_filter_32_10
TCAAATAGATAAAAAATTCTTTTAATACCTACTAATAGAGACGTTGATTATATCTAAATTATTACGAATTAACATAAATTAGTGGCTAGTAAAATACACTTTACCTCACCCCTATAACCCCTCTCCTTATTAAGGAGAGGGGAAAGCCTGCTTAATAACAGGCTGGGGTGAGGTGAATTTTTAACCTAGAATCTAGAACCTAGCTACTAGAAACTAACGCATAGAGAGACCAACGCTTCTCGCCAGTTTTCTTAAGGACATTGTCCTTTACCATAGAGACAAGTTCTCTCTGAAGAGTTTTTTCTCCCCACACTTCACCAAGGTTTTGTATGGCAAGCATAATGTCCTTTATACTAACTCCATTAGATTTGTCTTTTAAAATTTTAGAAATTAACTCTCGTCTTTTATTCTTTAATATCTCTCTGTCTTCGCTAGAATTTAGAAAAGAAGAACCATTGCCAACTTTGCTCAAAGCTTTTAGTAATGTACTTCCCTTTTGGACACCAATCCTAGTTGAATGTCCTTTAGAAAAAGACATATTTGTTTTGGTATCGGACATCCCAATAAAACGAGAAGATAAAGAAGAAGGGCGGTCTTTCGCTAAAGCGAAGGACCGTCCTTCTTCTTCTTTATTTATAAATTTTTCAAGCCAAAGATGATCTTGTGTTGTGAATTCTTCTATAGATTGTTTTAATTCCACAAATTCTTTTCTCAATATATTGCAATTCATTTCAGAGATCATCCTAATGTCAGAAGCAATATTTAAAAAGGACAAAATCTGATTTATCTTCTCAACGTCGAGTATAGTCCTTGATGTTGTAAATATGTCCGATAAAATTTCTACTCCTAATGTCCTTAACTTAAGACGCATTGGTTCTTCTTTTTCCATCGTGTCCGTTACCATATAGAGAGCAGTAATAAGCTTATTTGTTTTAGTATAAGGCAAGCTAAGAGACATGTCTAAGGTGCCTGCCCCGTACAAAGTCTTTAAGGACTTTCGTTCGGGGTCTTTTAGGTTTTTATTTTCACCTAACATTCTGTCCATTATATATAGGACAAGAAAAAAAGCAAGGGACGGGCTCTAAAAAACAAGAACAAATATTTTTATTAAAAAACTCTTTACTTGGTATAAAAACAAACAAAGCCTTAGAAATTTTACACTCCTGCGCCCTTCTCTGGGCGCGTTTAGGGGGAACAAAGTGGGACCCTCGGAGATGTAAAATTCCTAAGGCTTTGTTTGTATTAAACCTTCAGCAAGAATAGTTTTTAAAATGCCTTGCGCAGGAGTTTAGAAAATAAAAGAGGTACTCCGACTATTATTTTCTTGAACGACGAGCAGAGCAAAAATGAAGCTTCATTTTATGTGTGCATTTTAAAAATTGATTCTTGCTGAAAATAAAATATTTCCAAAATTGACTATAGAGTGGTAAAATAAAACCATGGCAAAGAAGAATAAGCAGAAGCAGAAATTTTCTAAAAACACACTATCAATAAATAATTTGAAAACTGAAACTAAGCATAGCATTTGGGCTATACTTTTTTTTGTTTTAGCATTATTTCTTTTTATGTCGATGTTTTCTTCCGCAGGAAAAGCAGGAAATTTTATTTATGATTTTCTAAATTATTTTCTAGGTATTGGATATATTCTTTTCCCTATTCTTTTTTTATTACTTGGAACTTCATTTTTAAAATCAGAAACTCTAAATGTCGGATGGACACGTACGATAAGTGCAATTATGTTTTTGCTTTCTAGCCTCGGTATGATAGACATCGTTTCTTTAAAACATTCTGGTGGATTTTTGGGAAGAATTTTACCGACACCTCTAGTCGCCCTTTTTGATGTTTATGCCAGCTTAATTTTCCTTGGTGCAATTTTAATAATTTCAATTCTCATAATGTTTGATGCAAAACCAAACCTCGCTCCTTTTTTCAAAAGTATTTGGAACGTGATAAGAAGAAAGAAAGAAGAACCCATCAACACTTTGAATGAAGACGAAATTAAAGAGGTGGAAAAATCTATACCCGAAGAAAACAAAACTAAAATCAAGAAAGAAGAACCTGCCCGCAATACCTTCAGCATAGCTGATGCAGGCGGGGAGGAAGAAGATTTACCAATCAAAAAAAGAAAAGGCGGATTGATTTCTACTTATGTCCCTCCCCCACTTTCATTACTTGAAGAAGATCAAGGCAAACCAAATACAGGAGATATAAAAGCTAATGCAAATATTATAAAACGCACACTTGCAAACTTTGGTATTGAAGTTGAAATGGATGAAATAACAGTCGGACCAACTGTCACACGTTATGCATTGAAACCAGCCGAAGGAGTAAAACTTTCTCGTATAGTAGGATTACAAAATGACTTAGCACTTTCTCTAGCTGCACATCCGATAAGAATAGAAGCTCCGATACCTGGCAAGTCTCTCGTCGGTATTGAAATTCCAAATAAATCAAAATCAATAGTCGGACTTGCAACTCTCCTAACAGATAGTAAATTCCAAAATTCTACAAAACCTCTGACTGTTGCACTCGGTCGTGAAATCTCAGGTAAAGCATTGTTCGGCAATCTTGCAAAAATGCCACATTGTTTAGTAGCTGGAACAACTGGCTCTGGAAAATCAGTGACAATACATTCTATGATTACTTCTCTACTTTATAGAAACGGACCAGATGATTTAAAATTTATATTGATAGATCCAAAACGTGTGGAGCTCACACTTTATAATAATATCCCCCATCTACTTACTCCTGTCATAACTGAAGCTAAAAAGACAATTCTAGCTCTAAAATGGGCGGCTAGGGAAATGGATCGTCGATATGACATATTGGAAGCAGAGTCTGTACGAGATATAGAGTCTTACCATACTAATATTTTCGGTAAAAATCCAAAGATAACCAAAACAAATGGCGAAGGAATCAAAGTAGAAGTCGATGCAGACCGCCTACCATATATAATCATTGTAATAGACGAATTAGCAGATATTATGAGTTCTTACCCAAGAGAATTGGAGTCCGCAATAGTTCGTTTAGCACAAATGTCTAGAGCTGTCGGTATACATTTAATCTTGTCCACTCAACGCCCTGAAGTAAATATCATTACTGGTCTCATTAAAGCTAATATACCAGCTCGTGTCGCTTTGAAAGTATCTTCACAAGTGGATTCACGTACAATACTCGATGCTGGTGGAGCAGAAAAACTTTTAGGAGCTGGGGATATGTTATATTCTTCCGGAGATGCTCAACCAGAGCGTTTGCAAAGTGCATTTATATCGGAAACTGAAGTCAAGAAAGTTGTAAAATATTTAACGAATGCATATGAAAATGAAGTATTTGATGAAATTTCATTAACAACAGGTTCTATTTCTGCTGACACCCTCCGACGCCAAGGCTTTGGCGGGCAAGAAAGTATTTTTGAGAGTACATTAGATGACAATGATAATGATGACGATGAAATGTATGAGGAAGCAAGATTGTGTGTTATAGAAGCTGGGAAAGCATCGACTTCATACTTGCAAAGAAAATTAAAATTAGGATATGCCCGTGCAGCACGACTAATGGATAAATTAGAAGAACGTGGAGTGATAAGTGCAGGTGATGGTGCTAAACCGAGAGAAGTATTGGAAAAAATAGAACATACGGAGAGTGGAGAAAATGTAGTATAAAATAATGAGCGGAGCGAATATATTTTAGAAGACCCCGTTAAATAATTTTTGCAAAGCAAAAATTGTCCCGTAGGGACATTTAACAGGGTGAAGATTTTTATAGTCATTTCATTTCTTAAAAATCATTCATGAATACTGATGCAAAAAAAATATTAAAAACAGTTTCTTTTTCAGTTTTTTTACTTTTTATTATTGCTTATGCTCTTTTTATATCTAAAGATTTAATCTTTGGTGTAAAAATAAAAAATGTAAATATAGTAGATGGAATGAAAGTCGTAAATAATGTCATAAAAATAACTGGAAATGCTAAAAATGCTGTTAAATTGACATTAAACGACCGTGAAATTTCAATAGACCAAAAAGGAAATTTTGACGAGACAATTGCCTTACTCTCAGGTTATAATATAATCAGTATAGAGGCCAAAGATGAATTTGGAAATAGTGACGAAAAAGATTATAAATTAATATATTAGAAAAATTCAGAAATCAAAAATTTTTGAGCCTTCGCCCTCGGAGTCATAAGGACAGGGAACCCACGACTCTTAAAATTTTTATTTATAAATTTTTAAAAATTATGCAAAAGAAAAAAATAAAAAAAGAAGATAAAACAATGGGAGTATCAATGCTTGATGACACCATAAAAGCAATACAAACTAAATTTGGGGAAGGATCTATTATGAAACTTGGTGATTCGCCAAAAGTGGATATAAATACTATACCTACGGGTTCTATTGGACTTGATATGGCGCTTGGAGTTGGAGGGATACCACGTGGAAGAATTATTGAAATATTCGGTCCTGAATCTTCTGGAAAAACAACACTTTCTTTACATATAGTCGCTGAGGCACAAAAACTCGGAGGAATATGTGCATATATAGATGCGGAACATGCTATGGATCCAGATTACACTAAAAAACTTGGAGTTAATATTGATAATTTACTCATATCTCAACCTGACACTGGAGAGCAAGCACTTGAAATAGTTGAAAGTCTAGTACGAACAGGTAAAATTGATGTCATCGTAATAGACTCTGTCGCTGCACTCACGCCGAAAGATGAAATAGAGGGAGATATGGGAGCTTATCATGTAGGAAAGCAAGCAAGATTAATGTCTCAAGCACTTCGCAAACTCACAGCTATTGTAGCTAGAAGTAAAACAGTGGTTATTTTTATAAATCAAATCAGAATGCAAATCGGAGTGATGTTTGGTAATCCTGAAACTACTCCAGGAGGAAAAGCATTAAAATTTTATACTTCTGTCCGACTTGATATTAGAAAAATTGCTCAAATTAAAAAAGGAGAAAACATCGTCGGTAGTCGCACACGTGTGAAAGTAGTAAAAAATAAAGTTGCTGCACCATTCAAACAAACAGAATTTGATATCATTTATAATGAGGGAATTTCTAAAGAAGGCGAGATTATTGCACTTGGAGAAAAATTCAAAATAGTAGAAAAAACTGGTAATTCATATTTTTATCTACCCAATGCAGGTGAGAAAATAAAACTTGGTGTAGGTTATGATTCTACTCGCACATTTTTGAAAGAAAATAAAAAAGTAGCTGAACAAATATTGAAAGAAATCCGCCGACACTTCCAAGAGGAAAGTTAAGTGGTTATTGTAAGTAGTTTTGGCGGACAAGTCCGCAAGAAATTTACGGAAGAGCAATAAAAAATAAAAAAACTCTTTCTTGGTATAACTTTTTAAAAAAGTATCCCTTCGACGAGTTTTTTTTATAAAGAAATCCAAAAAGAAAGTTTTTAAGGGGTTTGGCGAGTGTCGACAAGCCAATTTCAGGATTTTTTAAGCTTCAAAAAATCCGTACCGGCAAAAATTTTGCTTTTTGGGTTTCTTTATTTTTTATAGATTTAAACTCTTTCTACATATTCTCCAGTTTCAGTGTTTAAACGAATTGTATCCCCTTCTTCTATAAACATCGGAGCGTTTATAGTCGTACCATTTTCTAAGGTAATTATTTTATTACCACTTTTAGAAGTATCTCCACGGACAGCCGGAGGGGCTTCTTTTACTTTAAATTCCATTTTAATAGGCAAAGTTATTTTTATTGTTTTTTCTTCTCCATCATCATCCCAAACTAAAGCGGTAACATTTCCATTTTCTCTAAAAAATTTTTCAGCATCACCTACGAGAGCTGAATCTAATTCAAATCTATTTTTAGGATTATCTATATCACAAAACCAATATTCACCTCTATTATGATAAAGAAATTTTACTTCTCTCTTTTCTATATCTGCTTCGTCCGCTGTATCTGATACATGAAAAGTAGCTGCTATTGTTTTGCCAGAAATTAAACTTTTTAATTTAACTTGATTTTGTGGTTTTCTCTGTTGAGTTCGCGCAACATGTGAATCTATTATTTCACATGGCTCATTATTATAAATAATTATTTTTTTTTCTCTAATTTCGTTATATTGAAGCATGTCTTCTATTTAGTAAAAATTTTATTTCTAATTAACCTTATAATTTTTTTCTTATTTAGCAACGAAAGGAAGCAAGCCCAAAAATCTAGCATTTTTGATAGCACCAGCGAGTTGGCGCTGATTTTTTGCCGTCACACCAGTACGTTTGTGATTCATTATTTTGCCACTAGGATTTAAAAATTTTTTTAAAATTTCAATATCTTTATAATCTATATATTTTATATTATTTGCTGAAAAATAATCTTGTTTCATCCCGAACGAAATAAAAGTGTATTTTTTTACTTCTATTTAATTAATGTTTAATAATAAATTTTTATTCCCGTGATAACATATAAAATGAATTTCGTACGGGATCTCATTCAATTAAAATGGTATATCTTCGGGATTAATGTCTTCTTCTGGATATTCTATAGTATCAATCTCTTCAGAATCTTTTTTACCTGATGCTTTAGGCTCTGAACTCTGTGCTGTTGCACCTGTGTTTGAACCTCCGCTCTTCGGTCCAAATTGTGTACGGTCTGCGACTATTTCTGTACGATATTTTTTCTCCCCACTTGTCTTATCTTCCCAACTTCTTGTTTGCATTCTTCCCTCAACTAATATAGAACTTCCCTTTTTCATATACTGTGCGACTGTCTCTGCTTGGCGCCCAAAAACTACAACATTGTGATAATCTGTAGCTTCTTGACGTGCACCTGCCTTATCTTTCCAAACACGATTTGTAGCAAGAGAAAACGTACAAACTTTTATTCCAGATGGGAGAGAACGAAGTTCCGGATCACGAGTAAGATTTCCTATTAAAATTGCTTTATTTAAATACATATAAATTAGGTTTCAGGTTCTAGCTTATAGCTTCTAGTCACTAGAAACTAGCCCCTAGTTAACTAATAATTAAATTGCAACCATAGCTTCTATTTCTTTGTCTATCTCTTCTTTGTCGATAGGAAGAGATGCTGTATTTTCTCCTTCTTTCTTAAGAATCGGCATTTTTCTTCTGGAATCTCTGTGTATAAATCTTTTTGTAGCGATAGTATTCTCTTTTACCGTTTTTAAAATCAAAAATCTAATAAAATTCGAATCAATATCAAGTTTTTTCTTTAATTCTCCTATTTTGTCTGCACTCATTCCAAATTTAACCCAACCAAAATATGCTGTATCAAATTTATTTCGTACATTTTGAGTCACTTTATACATTGTATAAGCCAATGTTATCATCTTAGGCATTTCATCTGAAATAATTTCTCCACCTAAACTAACAACAAGGTCTTTCAATTTACTATAAATTACCGGCATTTCTTCTAAAGAAATACTCGGTGACAAGAGATAACCAACCTCATAGATACGAGGCTCTATTCCTAAATCTTCACTATTATTTTCCATTTGAATGATTTTTAATGAACGTAGTGAATATAAAAATCTTCACCCTGTTAAATATCCTTTGAACAATTTTTGTTCTGCAAAAATTATTTAACAGGGTTATATTAAAATATAGTCGCTTCGCTCGTTATTTTAATTAATATAATCTCACTACGGACCTTTACCCGACCTATGGCGGGTTTGTGTTCCGACTTCAAGGTCGGAACAAATGAGACTTAAATATATTAGCAATTTCCACTCTAAATGTCAAAAATCCGTTTAGCATTTTCTACTATAGCTTTCGCAACTTCAACCTCAGAAAGACCCCTAATCTCAGCAATTTTTTTTACTATCTCTTTAACATAAGATGGCTCATTACGTTTGCCACGATAAGGTACCGGCGCCATATAAGGAGAATCTGTATCTGATAAAATCATATTAAGAGGAATATTTTTTATTATTTCTTCATATTCACAATTCCTCCCATTTTTTCTTGGAGGATATGTAATAGCTCCAGTGAAAGAAATCATAAAACCAATTAATATAAAATCTTTAGCATTTTCTAGACTACCTTCAAAAAAATGAATCACCCCTTTTACCTTCGCATATTTTTTTAAAATTTCCAATATATCAATATACGCATTTTTACTCTCATCTTCATAATTATTCCTCACATGAATCATTAATGGTTTTTTTACTTCATTGGCAAGTTCTATTTGTTCAATAAATGCTTCCTTTTGTTTCTTTATAGATTCTTCGTCCATATGATAATAATCGAGACCACATTCACCTATAGCAACAACTTTCGGATCTTTGAGGAGTTCTCTATAAGTATTTTTATCAAAAACTTCACCTCGGGAAGTAAATTCTTTTCCTTCGGCTCCTAATTCTTTTTCATCATGAAATGATTTACCTGTATGTATCGGATGTAAACCAATGATTGCAAAAACTCCCTCTTGATATCTATGGGCTAATTTTATGGCAGCAAGAGAAGTGTCAATCTGAGTACCAACATTAAAAAACCAAGTCTCACTATCTAGGGCCCTACGAATAACAGCGTCTTGATCTTCCTCAAAGACTTTAAAATTTACATGGGAATGTACATCTATATATTTGGGCGTCATATCAAAATTACAGAAGAAATTACACAGGGTTCCCCTGTGTAATTTCTTCTGTTTCATAATTTAACCAATCATCGACCATTGTTTTTAGATATTCTTTTTCAGTTTTATATTCTTTTATATATTCTGGAAAATTAGAAGGTGCTGTAACGATAGCACTATTTTTCTTATATTCCCCTACACTTGAATATTCATAATTTAAAATAAACTCTCTCAAAGAATCAAAATTCTTTGGCCCATATTTTCTCCAATTTTTATCTTTCAATTTTGCTGGATTTAGATGTATATAAGAATATATATATTTCAAATATTCATCTGTATCAAGATATTGTGATTTAAATGCTCCCTGGAAAAGTGCACCATTTCTTTTGTTTTTTATATTAAAGTACATAGAATATGCTGTTTCTAATTTAAGCATAAACTTAGAAAGTCCCCCCTCTACCAAAGGAGTAAGTAATAAATGAAAATGATTCGGCATTAAACAATAAGCTCCGATAGCTACAATTGGATCATCTCTCTTTATTTTAAATAATTCATTAAAATTTTTCCCTCGTAGCAAATCTCTTATTTTAAGATTTTCACTCGTGTTTAAAACATGCAACAAGAGAGTAAATCTATCATAGTCATGCTTATTAGAAAAAATTATACGTTTATCAACACCACGATTATATATATGATAAAATTTACCCTCCACAAATGAAATTTTTCTTTCCATAAATATAGTATACCATACACAGGGTTCCCCTGTGTAATCCCTTGTATGATTTATGACTTTAAATCATTAATATAATTTTTCAAAAACTCATATCTTGGTTTAGCTTCCTCTTTAATCTTATCAAATAAAATTTTGTTATATAAATCTCTATCTATCTTGAGCAACGCCCATTCTTTTGCTTTCTGTAAAGAATCTCTCCTAGCAAATTCTATTATTCTATTTTCATAAAAATTAGAAATCAAATGAGCATAGGCGTCTGCTGTAGCTAAGATTTTCCCTTCTATGGTTTTGGGAATCTCTCCGTTGTGACAACTATGATATCTTAAAGCATCATTAACTATAATCTCAATTTCTTTTTCAGAAAAACCTGAGGCCGTCAAAAAATCTTTAGCTATTTCATAACTTTTCTCCTCATAGGCAATATTCTCTCTCGGCATTACTGCATCCGCAATATCGTGCAATAACGCACTAGCTATAACTAATTTCTTATTGGCATTGTATTTTTTAGAAAATTTCTTAGCAATTTTAGCTACGAGATAAATATGATCAGTAAAAAGATAATCTGCCCACTCATCACGATTATCATTTTTAGCCTTATACAATTTATTTATTTTTCTTTTTAGTTTAAAAAGTTTCAACATACTTATTCCTTCCTTAAAAACAGTGGCGATTCTGGTTTTTTATTTTCTCTTATTAATTTCTTTAACTTTTCATTTGTCTCTGGCATTATTGGATTTAACATTCTTGCAATGATATAAAGCTCTAAAACTAATTCACTAATTAATTTTTTACCTTGCTCTTCATTTATTTTTATTACTTTAAAAGGCTCAGTCTCCTGAATTTTTTTATCAAGATTTTGTATTTTATCCCAGATATAATCCATCACTTTTTTAATATCAAAAGTTTCATATATTTCAAAATACTCTGTAAAATCAGTTTTTTCTGGAATTTCTGGACATTTATCTAAATATTTTTCAGAAAGTGTAAGAATTCTTGAAGATAAATTCCCCAAACCATTGGCTAAACCTGAATTATACGAATCTTTAAATCGCTCTAATGTAAATGGACTATCTTCAAAAGAAGATACTTCTCTAAGCAAAAAATAACGAAGTGCGTCGGTCCCATATTCTTTAACTATATCTCTAGGATCAATAACATTTCCAAGTGTTTTTGACATTCTTATTCCACCCTCACCTGTTATAAAACCATCTACTATTATTTGATGTGAATTTGGTAGGCCTGCAGCAAAAAGCATCGCTTGCCACATAGCTCCCTGAAAACGAGTATTATCTTTCCCGCAATATTGTGTAGGTTTTCCATTTACCCAATATTTTTCAAAATTTTCTAAATTATCTGGCCAACCAAGTGTAGAAATATAATTTACCAATGCATCAAACCACACATACATCACTTGAGTATCATCTCCAGGTACAGATATCCCCCATGGCATTTTATCTTTCAGTCTAGAAATTGAAAAATCTTGCAATCCATTTTTTACAAAAGTTTTTATTTCATTAAAACGAAAATCTGGAATTATAAAATCTAGATTTTTTTCATAAAAATCAAGAAGTTTGTCTCCAAAAGCTGAATATTTGAAAAAATAATTCTCTTCATTTATTATAGAAACTTTTATACCCGGATGTTCTCTACATTCATCATTTTCTAATTCAGAATCTGTCTTTTCGCTTTCACAACCAATGCAATACTTTGCTTCATAATTTTTCTTATAAATAAAACCGTTTTGTGCGACAAGTTCCCAAAAATGTTGTGCTGATTTTATATGATGTTCATCGGTGGTACGAATAAAATGAACATCTTCACTTACTCCAAACATTTTTAATTGTTCTTTAAAAGTAATAAAACCTTGATTTACAAATTCTTGCACTGCTAAATTCTTTTCTTTCGCTTTTTCATAAATTTTGATTCCGTGTTCATCCGTACCAGTATTAAAATACACATCAAATCCGATAAGTTTTTTATAACGAGCAATGGTATCAACACGAACAAATTCAAGTGCATGCCCCATATGAAGAGGCGCATTTACATAAGGTAGGGTTGTAGTAATATAAAAACTATTTTTCATTTTTTATTCTAGAAGAAATTTTCTTTTTTTCGAGATCACTCATCAATTCCATTATAAAAACAGCGACGGGAATAGCAAGAACTAATCCCCAAAATCCACCTAATTCAAAACCCACTAATGCAGCAATAATCACTACCAACGGAGAGAGACCCACCACACTTTTTATAACAAGAGGAGCAAAGAGAAAAACTTCAAATTGATGAAGTATAATATAAGCTCCACCGACCATTAAGGCAGTTGAAATCCCTCCCGAGAGATAAGAAAAAGAAATAGCTGGAACAAGTGCGACTAATATACCATAAGGCACAAGCTCCATTACTCCTGCAATAATAGATAAAAGTAGGGCATATTGAATTCCCATGATGGATAGCATTAAATAAGTCAAAATGGTTATAAGAATACCAAGCAACATTTGCCCCTTCATCCAAAGAGCAATCTTACGACGTGAACGTTCCCATAAATCAACTGCATACTCTTCGTATTCTACAGGTAAAATAATTCTTAAAAATTTTTCTATCCCTTTTTCTTGAATAGAAAGATAAAAAGAAATAAGAACAATAAGTATCACATTAAAAACACTTCCGAATGCCACAGAAAGTGTTTGAAAAAATCCTCCAGAAAGATTTGTAACAAAAGCTTTAGAAGTATCAAGCAAATTCGTAAGAGATAAACTATGCGAAAGATTATTTATAATATCTTTAGCACCTCCAAATGCATCATTTTTAAAATAATTTACAATCGAAGAATCTGGAAGATAAGAAGAAAGAAAAACAGAAAAATTATAAAGTTCTGTTATCAAGAGTGGAGCAAAAAGATAAAATAGAAAAGCCAAAAAAAGAATCGAAGAAATATATATAATAACAACACCAAAAACTCGGTTAATTTTTATTTTTTTGAAATGAGGAACTGCCGATTCTACAAAAGAAGCTATTATAATAGCAGTCAAAATAACCAGAAGTAAATCTCGCAAAAACCAAAGCAAGAAAAATCCAATTGCAACCAAAAAGAATCGAATTATTGTACTAGTATTTATTGAAATAGAAGCGAATTGGTTCTTTCCAAACATATAAATATAATAGCACAAAATTTACCTCTCCCCAACCCCTCTCCATAATTTAAATTATGGAGAGGGGCAAAGGGGTGAGGCCACCTAGAATTTCAATATCTTGGAAAATTTAGATTTGTCTTTAAAAGGCCCAATAAGTGCTAAATTAAGTTTATTATCTTTAAAAAGTTCTTTTGCTAGAGATTGTATCTTAGACGCTGTGACTTTTCTTATCTCTTTCACTTTTTCTTCTAAACTTTTTATTTCCTTTTTTAATAGTTCTTGACCACCCAAAAAATTAGCAACATCATCACTAGACTCAAGAGAAAGTTTCATATTCCCTATTAAAAATTCTTTCACCTTATTCAATTCTTCCTCGGAAATTATGTTGTTCTTTAATTTTTTACATTCCAAAAGAACTGCTTTTAAAACCTCCTCTATCCTTTTATTATCCACACCAGCAGATATTTGAAAAAATCCATGATCAGTATAAGAATCATTATAAGCACGTACATAATAGCCGACACCCATTTCTTCACGTAATTTTTGAAAAAGTCGAGAACTCATACCTCCACCTAAAATTCCACCTAAAACATAAAGTTCAGCATTTTTCTTATTAAATAAATCATAACTACGTACACCTAAAACAAAATGAGTCTGGTCTGTTTTTTTAAAACTAACTAATACCTCTGGTTTTATTTGCTTTTCTTTTACTTTTAATTTTTGTGCTTTTTTACCACGTGAAATTTTACCAAAAACTTTATTCACCTCCTTCATTACCTCTTTTTCATTTAATTTTCCTGCTATTACTATCGTCGTAGCCTCCGGTAAGTAATGCTCTTTTTTATATTCCACAAAGTCATCACGTTTCATATTTAAAATATTCTTCTTCTCACCCGCTATATTCCATCCTGCTGGTTGATCACCATACAAAAGCTCCATTATCAAATCTTGAACGTGTCTATTAGGCATATCTTTATACATATTTATCTCTTCAATAATTACACCTTTTTCTCTTTGCATTTCTATTTCAGGAAAAGTGGAATTTAAATAAATATCCGAAACAACATTGAAAATTTTCTTAAAATGTCTTGCACCAGATTTAGCATAATATCCTGTATATTCCTGTGCAGTAAAAGCATTATATTGAGAACCAATAGCATCTAACTCTTTTGAAATGTCTATTGCTCTTGGTCTTTTCACTGTCCCTTTAAAACACATATGCTCCAAAAAATGTGAAATCCCGTTCACTTTTTTTGTTTCATACTTTGACCCAGCTTCCACCAATACTAAAACAGTAACCGTCGGATTATCCTTCATCGGCACTATTATGACTCTCAATCCATTTTTTAAAATTGTTTTTTTAAATTTCATCTATATTTTTTCTTGTATATATTTTTTTAGATTTTCTACTTTTATTCTTTCCTGCTCTCCTGTATCTCTATCTCGCACAGTAACTGTGTCGTCAGTCAATGTATCAAAATCAACCACTATACAAAATGGAGTACCTATTTCATCTTGTCTTCGATAACGTTTACCAATATTTCCATTGTCATCCCATATTACACGACCAAACTCTGCTTTGAGTGGAGCAAAAACTTTTGTATTTGCATATTCTACCAATTCATTTTTATTTTTAAGCAAAGGTGAAACAGCACAAATAACAGGTGCGATAGAGGGTTTAAATTTCAAATAAGCTCGTACTTCTCCACCTTTCTCATCCTCACAATAAGCAGAAGCAAGTAAAGCTAAAAGGATACGGTCAACGCCGATGGAAGGTTCTATGACATGGGGAACTGTTTTTTCTCCTATTTCTTCATCAATATATTCAAGTTTATGATTTTTCAAATCAAAATCTGTTCTATAAGCCAAACCAAGAAGCTCTTTTTTCCCAAAAGGAAAATCAAATTCAAAATCAATAGTTCTTTTTGAATAATGAGCACGATCTCCATCTTCCACCTCAAGCTCGTGAACTTTTCCCATATCAATACCTACTTCTTCTGTCCAATCAAGTATCTCCCCTCTCCAATATTCAAAATATTTTTCCCAATCAGTAGAACGAATAAAATATTCAATTTCCATTTGTTCAAATTCACGAACTCTAAAAATAAAATCTCGTGGAGCTATTTCATTTCTAAAAGCTTTACCAATCTGAGCAATACCAAAAGGAAGTTTTGGATGAAATGAGTCTACTGTATTTTTAAAATTAACAAATATACCTTGTGCTGTTTCTGGACGTAAATATGAAGTAGCTGCTTCTTCTCCAGCTCCAACTTGTGTTTTAAACATAACATTAAATTGTTTCCCATCTTCCGTAGGATCAGTAAAATTAGCTACATGACCAGTCGCTTCCCAAACACGTGCATTCATAAGTATCGCTGCATCTATACCGTACATATCACGTCTATTATCTACAAATTTTTTCCACCAACTTTGTTTAATATTATTTTTTAAAGCTACTCCAAAATGTCCATAATCATAAGTCCCCGCAAGACCACCATATATTTCTGAACCAGCAAAAACAAAACCTCGTCTTTTACAAAGTGAAACTATTTTTTCCATTTCTTTGTTCTCTTTTTGATTTTCTTCTTTTTCTTGCATTTTTATTTGTAATTCGTAATTAGTAATTCGTAATTATTCTATCACCTTTCCTCCATTAGGTGGAAAATTAGTGTCATTAAGAAGTCGAGTATTAAGCGATGCCTTACTGACTCTTATATCTACGTTAGCAAAATCATCATGTCCAGTCAAAATTGCATCATTCAGAATAAGAGGCATCGTTCCAACTTGAGAAAGTGAAGGTGTGAGTTCTACCTGAAAAGAAACCTCCTTTCCCGCTCCAGTAATACTAGTACCTCGAGGAATTCCACCTATATTCCAAATTATTTCTTTTGTAGTTGCATTATAAGCTAAATCCTCAACTTCTGGGGAAGATACACCAACAAATCGTATCCAAGATGGAATAGTAGAACGAACTTGAGCCTTTGAAATATTATTCGCAGTATTGGAGAGAGACCAAGTAATAGTATAAGTTGTTTTTTGTTCCACTTTTGGAGGTATTGGTCCACTATTTGTAAAAGGTCCAGAATAATAGAGAGCTTTGTTTGAAAGTCCAACATCAGAAATAATTCTCACAATCTTTGATTCCGAATTACTCAATACTGTCGTGGCTCCGCCACCTTGAGCTTGTTGGCCTGTGATAGAAACATCTATATTAATGATAGGAGAAGAAATGATTCCACCTAAAGCAGAAAAAAGAGAGCTCGGAGAAAAAGAAAAAGATACTTCCCCAGAATCACCTGGATTTATCTCTACAAATTTACTTTGAGAATTCTTATCCCAAATTATTATATCTTGAGATGAATCATAAAAACCTTGTCTTGCAGATATTGTTTTACGATTAACTGCATTACCAGAAATTTTTGCACGAATTTCTAAATTGTTTATATTCGTTTCTAAATTATTTTTCCATTGTATTTGTCCTTCAATAGAAGTTTTAGTATCTACAGCATATTCTCTCTCCAATACTCCATTTATAAGAAGGCTAGCTTCAATCGAAGACTTTTTTATCATAACGATATGTTCTAAAGAATTGAAAATAGTCTCTATCAAAGATTTATCCGACGAAGATTGAGATCCACTCCACACACGAAACACTTTTTCCTCTCCATCAAAAACATCAATCATCTTACCAAGTATAGAAATACCATGCTCCGAACCAGGAGCAAGATCCCCTAAATTCCAAATATTATTACCTAAAGATGGTGCTGGTACTGATTTTATAAATTGAAAACCAATTGGATAATCAACTTTCAAAAGTATTTTTGAAACTGGTTTAGTAGAATTTAATGTAGCTTTTATACCAAGAGTAATATCTTGATTCGAATTTATTTCAGTAGGTGCATCTATCAAAAGATTTATTGGCGTAGAATTTATAGAAATTTCATAAAGTTTCCCCTTTACAAAAATAGCATTTGACCCCTCTACTCTATATTCGAGAGAAATTTTTAACTGACGGATACTTCCTTGTTCACCAAATAATACTATCTTTACATTCTCGTTTTTTATTCCCCCAGCTGGAATAGTCCCTAACGATAGACGAATGTGCTCATTATCCTGCGATAAACTAACCTGAGAACTTTTCGGATATTCTATAACAAGATCAGCCAATAAAAGAGGAGAATTATTTTTATTTACTATCCCAAGTAAAAGAGGATACTCCTCTCCGCCAGCAGTAAAAGCATTACTAAGTACAGAAATCTCAATATTATCATTAGAAACAGTGTTGCCTTTAGCAAAAAACATATAAGAGGCATAGCCTATAGCCAAAACAAAAAAAACCAAAGAAAATATAAAAAAGTTTTTAAATACTGAAGTTTTCATAAAAAGTTTTTCTTTAGAAATGAGTTCGGCATCTTCTTTTTTCCCCCAAGAATCCATCACATCTCTCTTTTTAAAATGAGGAAAACCATCTCGATATTCAATTTTTGTTTGATAATTTTTATTGAAGAGTTTGCTTTTTAACTCTTCTATCTTATTTAATTTATTCTTATCATGAGGTGGCATTCTCTAATTGTATCATCCCGAAGGAAATTTGAAAAATCTCTCACAGAATAGGTTATTTTATAAATGTGTCTCCTTAAGTGCTTTGTTAATCTGATGTAGTATCTTTGCCCTACTTTTTGAAACTTTAAACACTAAATCTTCTTCAAATGGTGACCTAATAAAATCTTTTAAGATCTCATCACCTCCTATATAACCTAAATTATTGAGTATGCGTAAGACAATAATAGCTTCAATATTACGTAATTCATCTATCGTTTTAGATTTTTCCAAAATAAAAAGACCTTTTAATAAATCCATAAATAAAGCCTTGTTTGGGTCTTCTCCCATGAGCAAACGTTTTAATAATTTTGAAATATTTACAAAAACTTCAAAAATTTCTGGCTCAGATAATTTCTCAAGTTTATTTGTTTTAGAAGCACTCGTAATTTTCCAAAAATCTTTCCCTTTTATTAAATCTATTTTGAGATAAGAAAAATCTTGTAAAACAAAACGTAATTTCGAAGACATTTTCCGCACACCTTGAGCAGAAGCAAAAATCATTCCCAAATCACGAGTAAAAATGGAATAATATTTCCCTGTTTCTCCAAAGTTTCCACTCCCCAATATTATTCCCTCTGTGTGATAAATGTGATGCATTAGAATATTTCTTCAATATTATCTTCAAAAGACTTAAATATAATATTTTCTTTTTCTAAAACCATTGCAACTATTTTATGACTAGCCCCAAAAGATTTTAACATTCCGTCATGTACTGGAAAACAGATTTTTGGGTTTATTTCTAAAGCATAATTAATTGTATTTTTTATATTAGTCCAAGGACCAGCGACAGGAAGCGCTAATATTTCAACAGGTTTATTAGGGTTATAAAAAGCATCACCAGGATAAAATAATCTTTTCCCAATAAAAAATCCAGTATTTTGAACTCTAAAAATATCTTGATAAATTTCTTGATGTTTACAATCATGAGCTTCTAGTTCAATACCCATAAATTCTTTTGGTATCTTATTTTCTAAAATTTTATATTCAATTCCTAATTTATTAAGCAATTTTCCAACTCCTTTATTTGTGATAACTACTGCCTTAGGATTATTTTTAATAATCTCTTTTAATGATTCAATATGAATATGATCTCCATGTTCATGTGTGATTAAAATGATATCAATATTTTTTTCTTTTACCTGTTCATCTACTGTCCAAGAACCTGGATCAGTCATTATCCTTTTGCCGTTTTCTTCTATAATTAAACAACAGTGTCCCAACTTTTTGATTTTCATAATTATATTTTATTAAGATTTATTTTGAAAACTAAATTATCAATTTTTATATATTCACCTTCATTTTGTTTGAATTCTATTTTTGAAGCAAGGACCACTTTCAAAAGTTCAGTTTCAAACTTTCGGATTAATTTTTTACCTTCATCGCCAGTCTCAATGATAAGGACAACAATGTCACTAGGAGTAAGTCCCATTTTTTTACGTATATCTTGGACAGCCCGAACAAGTTCACGATAATCTCCTTCTTCTTTTAATTCTGGTGAAATATCTACATCGAGATTTACTTTTTGAATACCTATTTTTATTTTTAGAATATATTCAATATTTTTTATATTTAATTCATCTTTTATTATCTCCAAATACTCATCAGATAATTTCTCAGCTATAATTTCCAATTTGTTCAATGGCTGACGAACCTTAATCCCTGCCTTCTGACGAGCCTCGAGACCAAGAGTAACCAAACTTCTGACTGTTTCCATATTTTTTAAAACTTTCGGTTTATTAAAAGAAAAAACCTTAAATTTTTTCTTAGGCCAGCTCGTTAAATGCACACTTTCTTCGTCAGCTTCATTCCTCAATTTTAACCAAATATCCTCAGAAATAAATGGCGTAAACGGTGCCATCACTTTCGAAAGATTTTTTAATACGTAGTAAAGCGTTTTTTTTGCATTTTCTCCATCCTTTGTCTTCTCGTAGCCTTCGGCGGAGGAGGATTTAATTCTGTCTCTTGAGCGACGTAAGTACCAAGTAGAGAGATCTTCGATAAATAATTCAATCGGTCTTGCTATTAGAGATATATCATACTCGTTCATACCATCTGTCACTTCAGAGATAAGCTCATCTAGTCTAGAAAGTATCCAACTATCTAAGATGTTGGAGCTAGCTCTCGGCTTAAAACTCGTAGCTTCTAGAGAAACATCTCTATAAAGTCCATAAAATAATAAAACATTATTGAGTCTATTTATTATTTTATTTGAAACATCCTGAACAGCTTTTTCCAAAAAATTAATATCCTCCCCTTTCATCAGAGGACAAGACATCAAATAAAAACGAAGTGCATCGACTCCATATTTATCAAATAAAATGGAAGGATCTGGAAAATTGTTTTTTGATTTCGACATCTTTTGTCCATCTTCAGCCAAGATAGTTCCAGTAGTGACGACATTTTTAAATGGGGCCTTATTAAAAAGAATAGAAGAAATAACGTGAGTGTAGTAAAACCAAGTTCTAGTCTGGGCGATATATTCTGCCACAAAACCAGCCGGAAAGTTTTTCTTTTTCCAATCTAAATTTTCAAATGGATAGTGGTCCTGAGCGAAAGGCATCGATCCTGATTCAAACCAACAATCGAAAACCTCTGGAATTCTTCTATATTCTTCACCACTCTCATCAACCAGTGTAATTGCATCTATATAAGGACGATGCAAATCAAGCTCGTAATTTTCATTGTGTGGAAGGGGGACAAAATTAAATTCTCTAATTTCGGCATTTTTAAGGGGATTAAATGGATCATTCTTGGTTAATAAAGAATCTAGTGACAAACCCTCCACCACAAAACTTAATGCATCAGTGGCGCTTCCGTGACCAAAAATTAAAATATTTTTATTGGAATATTTTGATTCTAATTCATAAATAAATTGGCCCATTCTTTTAATTAGTTGAGCAAAACTTTCACCATCAGGTAAAACTTCAGTCGGATTATCCAAATAGTTCTTGTCGTAATATTCATCAAATATAACTCTCTCTTTACCATCAAAAAAAGAACTAGTCTCCCATTCTCGAGCATGTTCATCATAAATAATTTTTTCTAATGGAAAGTTAATTTGCTCACAAGCTATTTGTGCAGTCTCTCTTGCCCTCTTAAGTGTCGAAGAAATAACAACATCAATCTTTTCTTTAAAATTTTTAGAACTCTCTAATGTTTGCTCTTTCCCTTTCTCTGTTAATCTAGCCCCATATTCAAAATTTTTATGATGAATACCACCTTTAATATTATTTTCCGCCTGACCATGCCTCATTACAAAATATCTATTTCCAGATTTTTTTGTTTTTGATTTTAAATCTTCTATCGAATTCACAAACATAATCTTGTGAGAATCAGATATCCAAATAGGTAAAGGACTTGCCCAATAACGATTGCGTGAAATAGTCCAATCCGGAGCATTTTCCATCGTATTCTTAAAACGTCCTTCTTTCAGATGAGATGGAATCCAATTTATAGATTTTGCATTTTTGAGTAAATCATTTTTAACTTTTTGTATATTCACAAACCACGAAGGCAAAGCATAATAAAGAAGAGGAGTCTCACAACGATAACAATGCGGATAAGAGTGCATTATCTTTTCTTTCGCAAAAAGTTTCCCTTCTTTAGCTAAATATTTAATTATTAAAACATCAACTGATTGATGATCTTCTTTTGGTTTGACCTTAATCCCAGCAAAATCTATAACTTCTTTTGAAAATGTCCCATTCGGTTCGACATGACGAATAAATGGAATATTGTATTCTTTTGCAAGATTCATGTCATCT
>PFRK01000015.1:20878-44360 GCA_002788475.1 Candidatus Nomurabacteria bacterium CG_4_9_14_0_2_um_filter_32_10
AATCTCTTTATCTTTAAAAACACTTTCTACACGCTTACTAGCGATAATGAGAAGCTCTGGAACTCCTTTGACCCGAAGCGCTGTGTAATCTATATCTTTCCCAACTGCAATCGCAGTATTCCCCGGCAACGTCCAAGGAGTCGTCGTCCAAGTAAGCATATATGCAGAATCTTTCGTTTCTTTTCCTTTACCAAACTTTTGCCCAGGTTTTAATTTAGATTTCACATAAACAGAAATGTCTGCGATATCTTTGTAACTGTTGTCCATCGCAATTTCAGAATTTGCAATCGGCGTCTCGCAACGTGGACAATAAGCAAGAACACGCACTCCTTTGTAAAGTAATTCCTTTTTATTTAATTCCCCAAGCGCCCACCAAACACTTTCAATAAAAGTGTTGTCCATCGTTTTATATGAATTATCAAAATCAACCCACCTACCGATACGATTAACAGTCTTTTCCCATTCAGCAACATAAGTCAAAACTTTACTACGAGCATATTCGACAAATTTCTCTATCCCTAATTCTTCAATAGCTTTTTTACCAGAAATATTTAAATCTTTCTCAACAATATTTTCAATCGGTAATCCATGACAATCCCATCCCCAACGTCGTGGTACACAAAAACCCAGCATTGTCTGATAACGTCCGATGACGTCCTTGACAACACTACCTAAAATATGACCATAGTGAGGCAACCCAGTCGCAAAAGGTGGGCCATCATAAAAAACATACTTTCCTTTTGGTGCTTCTTTTTCTAAAGACTTTTCAAAAATTTTATTTTCTTTCCAAAATTCTAAAACAGCTTCTTCTCGAAGTGCTGTTTCTGATTTATTTGTCCTGAGCGAAGTCGAGGAATTTGTTTCTACTTCAGCCATTATTGACTGATTTTAACATAAAATTTGGAAATTTACATCCTCTCTGGTGCTTTTATACCAAGTAGATAAAGTCCATTTTTCATAATAGAAGAAAAAACTAAAGTAATAGCAACCTTATATGGTGACATCGAATCATCTTTATCTATAATTTTATTATTCCCATAAAAAGCATTAAAGGCACGAGCTATATCTACTAGATAATTCGCTATATAATGTGGTGCAAATTCTTTTGCAGATCTTTCCACAATTTCAGAAAACCTATATAATAATTTTTCTATTTCAAAAATATGAAAGTCAGAACTTTTTAAAGATTTAATGTCCGACCTTAAAAACACAAGACTTGGTAAAATATTTTCTATTTTTGCTTTTTCTAAAATAGAACAAGCTCTAGCATATGAATATTGTAAATATGGTCCAGAATCTCCTTCAAATGAAATAGATTTTTCAGCATCATAAATAATATTCCCACCAATATTTTGTTTTAAAATAGAATATTTAAGTGCAGCCACTCCGACGTCATTACTTATTTGTTCTTTTTCTTCATCTGTAAAGTCTCTATCTTTTATTTTTTCTAAAATTTTATCACAGGATTCTATGATTAAAGACTCTCCTGTTATAACATTGCCTTTTCGAGATGACATCTTTCCAGAAGAAAGACGCATCATACCATGCACTATATGTTTCATTTTAGAAGCAATCTCAGGATTCATTATCTCTAATGCTTTACCAACTACCTTCATATATTCTTCTTGTTCGTTTGCTGTGATTACGATAGATAAATCAGGATTCTCTTTTTCAAATTTTATTTGAGTGAGTCCTAACTCCTTCGTCTCATATGTAGGTAAACCTTTAGAATTTATAAAAACTCTAGTATGAAGTTTCGAATCATATTTCTCAGCATGAAAAACTATTGCTCCATCACTCTTTTCAAAAATCCTTCGACTATGTTCAGGACTTTCAGCACTTTCACAATTTTCATGGACTATTTTAAGGCCGATAGGAGCTACAATACTTTCAAAAAAATAATAATTAAAATTTGTTCCAAGTACTTTATAAATCTCTTCAAAGGCTTCAAGTGTTATTCTCCTCCCCCAATCATAAATCTCATTTATATTTTTATCACTTTTGTTATAAACTTTTCTATTTATTTCATCAATTTCTTTTTTTGCTTCTTCATAATTTTCATAAGCATCATTTCCTTTCGCATAAGAATTTCCTATATAATCCGCTTTTTCAACCAGTGACACACTTTCTGCCATGACAGAACTTGTATCATTTTCATTTTTCAACATTTGATAAATAGCCTTTGCTACATGAGGACCCACATCTCCTTGATAATTTGCACGCACTATCTTTGCACCAGAAAACTCTACTATGCGAGAAATAGACTCACCTATAGCATTACTCATCAAGTGTCCAATATGAAAAGGCTTAAAAGGGTTCGGCTGAGTATATTCCACCATTACTTTTTTACCATTAAAAAGATTATTTTTCCCAAAATTTTTATTTTCTAAAACATCTTTTATATTATCTATAAAAAATTCTTGTGATAAATAAAAATTAATAAAACCATTTTTCACTTCAACATTATTAAGGGCCGCCCTTAAATCTTCAAAAAGGGCGGCCCTTTTATTTACTTCTTCTACTATTTTCTCTGCTAATTCTTTTGGATTTATTCCTAATTTTTTAGCACAAACCATAGCAACATTCGTAGAATAATCCCCCATTTTTAAATCTGCTGGATGTTCTAAGGAAATATCACTAAATTCTATTTGGAGATTTTTCAAAGTTTCCTTTATTAAATTTTCTAATTTCTCTTTCATTAACTTATCTTTTATCACCATCACCTTTTAATTTTCCTCTTTTCTTTCTTGATTGCAATTTATCTATATTAGTTTTAGCTATATCATCAAGAGAAATGCCTAAATCATGTGCCAACACAGCTAAATACCATAAAACATCCCCCAACTCTTCTTTTAAAGATTCCTTGCGTTCCTTACTCATTTTACCTTTACCGTCATCTCCACGTAACCATTTTTTAATCTTTCCCATTACTTCACCGGATTCATTTCCAAGTCCTAGCGCAGGATAAATAACTTTATATTTCTTTGGATGAAATGCTGTTATTAGCGCTTTTTTTTGATATTCTTTTAATTTCATATTATTCAAATAAATTATCTAATAATTCTTTTAATTTTTTCATAAACCTCTTCGTGAATTATTTCACGGGATAAAATTTCCCCTTTTGGTGCACAATCTATCTTTAAAAAATTTGGAATTTCCTTTACAAGCTTTAATGCACTTTTACGAGAATTTATTAAAAAATTAACATCTGCTTCATGCACATCTTTTTTCTTTTTTAAATATGCTCTTTTCATTTTACTACTATCACGATCTTTTAAAAGTTGAAGAACAATTTTTGTAGGCAAATCCAAATATAAAGTAATATCCGGACGAGGAATTTTAAAAACTTCGTATTCCATTTTGTCGAGCCATTTCATAAAATCATTTCTTCTTTTTGCATCTTTAGTCTTTCCTCCCTGATGAATCTGGTTTGCACTGACATAGCGATTTGCAATAACGATATATCCTCTTTTAAGCCAATCTTTTAATTCTTCGCTAGATTCCCACCTGTCGGCCGCATAAAGAACAGAAGCTATTTTAGGATGAACATTTAAAAAATTATAGTATTGTTCACTTAAACAATGTCCAACAAACTCTCCGAAAAAATTTTTATAATATTCTGGAAAATCAACTATCTTTACTGTTTTCCCTTCACTTTTTAATCTTTTAGCTAAAAGCTCAACTTGTGTTGCTTTTCCACTTCCGTCTGTACCGTCTATAACAATGAGTTTGCCTTTATACTTATTTCTATTCATATTTTTTAATTATAGCCAAAAATCTATTTATAACCAAATTAATGACACACTTTTTGCCATAGCAGAAAGTGTGTCATTTTATTACATACGATTTAGCTAGTTTAAAAGTTTTTATACATTTATCAAGTTTAATTTTTTCAAGATATTCTTTAAAATCTTTAGGTAAGGGAGAAGGTCCCACCCAAACACTTTTTTGAATCATTACATAATTGAATTTTTTTAAATGCCATCTCAGCCATTCTCTATCAGCCTTTCTTTCAGTAGGAACATCAAACATTAAAAGAAGATTCCTATCTTTAGAAATATTTTGAGGTTTTTCAAATTCTTTTAACGAATCTATTTTCTTTTTTACATATTCTTTTCCATATTTAGAAAGTACTATCCCTGATAATTCTTTTTCTATAATATTTTTCTTTTTCAAACGATCAATAGTAGTTCTAATACTTCTTTGTGGATATTTCTTGAAACTAGGTATACCAAAAATATTTACTTCCATACCTTTATACTTTATTTCTGTGTTCCAAAGTTCTTTTAAAATTTCTTTTACAATTGACATACAATATATAATAACCTAAAAAGTATAATGACACAATCTCTGCCATGGCAAAAAGTGTGTCATAAAATATTAAACGACTATCTTAGCTAAAACTTTTCTACACGAACAACCATAACCCAAGTGGCAAATAGCGATAGTGTTAACAACTGTTTCAATCGGCAATTCTACATTTAGAAAACTAGCATCCCCAAGACCTAATGTGGTGTGAAATTCAAAACTTTCTTCAATAAATTTATCTCTTTTAAAATTATTTATAAAATCTACTCCTCCGTTTGAAATATCTACATCAAAACACATTTCTTTTGTTGCGTCAGAATCTAAACTAACCAAAGATACTATTTCTTTTCTTAAATTTATCAACTCCTCTATATTCCCTATATCTAAAAGTGGAAACTTAGTATTTTTCGTAATCAAATTCTTAAAAGTTATTTTCAATGGTAAATATTTTTTAATAATTTGTTCAATTTTTTCTTTGATTATCCCAACTTCTCCTATTTTTATAGTACCGACAAGAATAGAAATATGAGGAAGATAATTTACATTATTCAGGATATAAGGCTTCAAATCTGCATGAGGGATTATTTTATTACTTAAATCACAGATAATTTTATTCATTTTATCTGGCAAAAGTAAGGCTATATCAATTGCAATTTTATTTTCCATACTATATTTCTAAAATCTTTATCCCTCTTTTAATAGCTACAAAACCATATCCCCAAAGAAATGGGAGCCATAACGGCATCAACCCAAATAAAGTATTTCGTACAAAAGTCTCTACTCCAGTACTAATAAAAACCATTTCAGATAAAATCATTGCAAAAAATCCAAAAACAAATATAAAAATATCTCCTTTTTCTTTTTTTATATATAAAGAAATTAAAATTATTACTATATAAATAATTACCAACAAATAATCATTTAAAATAATCGGAATGAGCCCAATCATCACTAAAATAGGAATTACATTCAAAACTATATTTATTATTTTATTTTTTAGAGACATATTATTATTCTCCCAACTCTTTTAAAGCCTCTGTGGCATAAAATAAAACATTAGAACGTAAATTCATTTTTTTTAATTCTTTTTTTGTTACCCAGCGAATTTCTGTTCTTTCGTGTAGAGACATTGAGTCAAGTATTTTATCTGTATTAGATTTTACAAAAAATACAAATATAGTGTGTTTATGAACATCATTTACATAATGACTCCCAAGATAACGTGGAGCAACAAGCATTTTATAATCAGATTCATTATTAGGTAATGATCTATCGTCTATTATTTTTACATCAAGTCCAACTTCTTCTTTTACTTCACGTATAGCAGCTTGTATCGGGTCTTCATCGAGTTCAATATGTCCACCAACAGAAAGCCAGATTTTATATTTATCATGCATACGCAAAAGTACTTTATTTTTATACACAATAAATACTTCTACGCAGTAATCTATTTTTTCGTGTATATGTGGCATGTTAAAAATTTTATTTATACAAACTTTTTTGGTATTGGAAACTTTTTTGCTAATTTTTTAATTTCTTTATGCACAGATTCTTTTAATTTCTTATCATCTTTATTTTTCAAAACTTCTATCATAAACTCTGCTACCCGTTTGCAATCACCTTCTTTAAACCCTCTCGTTGTGATAGCTGGTGTACCAAAACGGATCCCAGATGGATCAAGGGGCTTTCTGGTGTCTCCTGCAATGGAATTCATGTTTAAAGTAATACCTACTTCATCTAATACTGTCTGCGCTTCTTTACCAGTAACACCCAAAGAACCAAACACATCAGCCAAAATAAGATGATTATCTGTACCTCCTCCTATCATCCTGATTTTATTTTTACGGAAAACTTCTTCCATCGCTTTAGCATTTTTAAGAATTTGCCTAGCATACTTTTTATATTTTGGTGTCATTGCTTCCCCAAAAGCTACAGCCTTCGCAGCTATGGTATGCATGTGAGGGCCACCCTGAATCCCAGGGAAAATAGCCTTATCAATCTTCTTTGCAATCTCTTCATTTTCTCTGGTAAGAATTATTCCTCCACGTGGACCACGAAGTGTCTTGTGGGTGGTAGAAGTAATAATATCAAAACCATCATCAAAAGGATTACGAAGCGCTCCAGCAGCAATAAGTCCTGCAATGTGTGCCATGTCTGCCATGGTGACAGCTCCGACTTCACGAGCAATTTCTACAAATTTTTTATAATCGAGAGTACGTGAGTAAGCAGAAAATCCAGCAAGAATTATTTTAGGTTTCTCGGCAAGTGCTACTCTACGCAAATCTTCATAATCAATTTCCCCTGTATCAGGATTTTTCATTTTATAAGTAACAAATTTATAAATTTTAGCTGGTAAAGTCATCGGATGTCCGTGAGTCAAATGTCCACCATGGGAAAGATCCATTCCTAAAACAACATCTCCAGGGTTCAAAAGTGCAGAATACACTGCCAAGTTTGCAGGAGCTCCAGAGTGTGGTTGAACATTGGCAAATTTGCATTTAAATAATTTACATACACGCTCTATAGCTAGACGTTCCATAGCATCAGTAAACTCTTGCCCACCATAATATCTACGTCCTGGATATCCTTCAGAATATTTATTCGTAAATACAGACCCATTCGCTTTTAATACATCTTCTGATACGTAATTTTCCGATGGGATAAGTTCCAGGCCCTCCGCTTGTCTTTTTTCTTCTGCTTTTATTAGTTTTTCTATCTGTTTATCTCGCATGCATTCATTTTAACACATTTCATAATTATTGCTCCAAGTAAATCAGTACGTAAAACCTTAGCACCAAACTGATTTAATTCATCTAATATTTCTTTATGTGGATGACCATATTTATTATCTTTTCCATCTGAAATAAATGCATAAGATGGATTTATAACTTTTAAAAATTCAAGAGATGTAGAAGTGCGTGAACCATGATGCCCAACTTTCAAAATATTACTTTTTAATTGTTCTTGAGAATTTTCTTCAAGAATTATTTTTTCTGTCTTCACTGACGCATCTCCTGTAAGCATTATTTTAGTATCTCCATAAGTAAGTCTAGCCACTATAGATCCATCATTTGTTGACCAAGAAGAGACATCACGATCTGGAAACAGAATATCAATAAATACTCCACCCCCTAAATTTAATTTCATTCCTCTTCTCGCTAAAATACTCGGAATATTATTTTTATTTATTTCATCTTTTAAATTTTGATAAGTTTTGGAATCTGTTAATGTGCCAGATTCAAAAACACTATCTACTTTATAAATTTTTAATACATCCAAAAAACCAGCAATATGGTCTGCGTCTGGATTAGTAATAATGATGGCATCAATGCTCCTGTCAAAAGGAGATACCACACGAGATAACTGATTTAAAATTTTTCTTGGTGGCCCTCCATCGACTAGTATTTGTGTACCCGTAGGAGATTCTATAAAAAGAGCATCTCCTTGTCCTACATCCAACATCGCAAAAGTAAAATTCCTGTGAGAATCTTGCCAATCAAGGTAAAAAATAAAAATATTTGCTACCAAGAGCAATATTACGAGTAAAAACAGCCAATATTTTTTACACCTTTCAAACATGCTATAATGTTAGCATTAAAAGTTGTAATTATTAATCAACAATAACGTCATAAATGATAACATGAAAAAATTTGAAGAAAAAAAATTTAATATAGGAGAATTAAAAGGCATATCTGCAAAAAATATAAAAGAACACTTAAAACTTTATGCAGGATATGTAAAACACACAAATCTTATTTCTGAAAAAATAGAAGAATATATGAGTGACCCCGAGAAAAATGCTTATATTATAGGAGAATTACAAAGAAGGCTTGGTTTTGAATTCAATGGAGTAAGAAATCATGAATATTATTTCCAATCTTTAGAATATGGACCAAAATCTCTTCCAGAAAATTTTAAACTAAAAGAAGAAATAGAAAAACAAATATCATCTTTTGATGTGTGGCTATCTAATTTTAAAACTATAGCTATGACACGTGGCATAGGTTGGGCTGTGTTAGGTTATGATAAACAAACAAAACAACTTTTAAATATTTGGGTAGATGAACAACATATAGGCCAATTAAATGGATTAGAATGGATTTTATGTATTGATATGTGGGAACATGCATTCGTATACGATTATCCAACATCAGAAAAGAAAAAATACATTGAAGCTTTCTTCAACAATATTAACTGGAAAATAATCGAGGAAAACTTTATTAAAGCAACATCCTAAATTGCTTGTCCGCCTCTGGTGGAGGAAGTTATCGAAGAAAATTTCAAAAAGGCTCAGTAAAAAACAAAGAAACTAACTTTTTGCCGGTACAGATTTTTTGAAACTTAAAAAAGTACTGAAGTTGGCTCGCTTAGAAAGTAATAACATTACTTTCTACTCACCAAACCCCTTAAAAAGTTGTTTCTCTTGTTTTTTATGAGATCAAACTCATCGAGAGCACACTTTTTAGAAAACATTGCACAGGAGTTTAGAAAATAAAAATAGTACTCTATTTATTATTTTCTTGAACGACGAGCATAGCAATTTGCAAGCTTGCAAATATGCGTGTTTTATAAAAAGTTGTGCTAAGAAAGAGTTTAATCCTCCTGAATAAAAAATTTTTTAATACTTCTTCCAAATAATTTATAAATAAAATATACATAAATTGCTAGTGTAAAAATAAATGGAAAATTTGGTACAGATAATGCAGCAAATGGAATATGGGAAAAAAAATTTATGATAGTAAGTTCATAATACAGAAAAAATTGTGAAAGAAGCCCTAGTGGAACCGAAGAAAAATATGAAACAAGCCCAACAAAACCAGTCAAAAAACCTAAAATCATAGTAAGTGGAATAAATGGTAAAATTAAAACATTCGCAGGCAATGCTACGAGAGAAAGGTTCCCCATTTTATAAAGAATAAAAGGTAAAACAAAAATATAAGCTGCACAAGTGACAGAAACAATATCTCTCAACCCAAGACGAGGTGTAACCCATAAAAAATATTTTTCAATTTTAGGTGCAAAGAAAATCACAGCGACTGTCGCAATGAAAGAAAGTTGAAAAGAAACATCAAAAACTAAAACGAAAGGATTAATCAAAATCATAACGACACCAGCAAGTATTAATGCTCGTGCAACATCATAATTTCTCCCTATTAGACGTGCAAATAGTGCAAGACTTGCCATTATCCCCGCTCGTACTGCTGTAGAGGATCCACCAGTCATTAAAACAAAAAGCAAAATGGAAAATATTCCAGCCCCAATTCCTATATTTTTAGGAAAAGAATAAAAAATTTTCATAATCCATTCAGCAACTATTGTCACGTTATATCCAGAAAGAGCAACAATATGTATCGTCCCTGTATCAACAAAACTCTGTCTTAAAGATTCATTAAAAGAAGATTTCTCCCCTAAAATAAGCCCACCCATAAGCAATGATTCTGGCTCTCTGATTGCTAAATTCATTCTGTCCAAAAATTTATCCTTAACAAGGAATAATACACTTTTCACAAAATTACCATTTCCATTTGATATTATTTCAATCTTTGGATATCTCATCACATAAAATATCCCATCTTTACGCAGATAATTCACATAATCAAATTCTTTTCCTTGGTCTGTTAAAAAATTTTCTGGTTTTTCTAATTCCCCTTCGAAATTTATTTGATCTCCATATTTAAAATCTTGATCAAGGTTTGTAGTAACTAAAATTATCGTCTCATCTTTCGCATTTTTTATTTTTACAGTTAATTTTTGATTATTCTCTCCAATACTTGATTCATCTATAATAACTCCGGAAAGTTTTATTTTATTAAATTCCCAGCCAGAGGCTGGTCCGCCTTCGGTAGAAAAAATATTAGGAGCAGAGACATCAGATATTTGAAATCTTAAAACTCCAAATGAGAAAGCCAAAATAAAAATCCCAAATAATACCCCATGTCTACCGGCAGGAAGGCATTTATTTTTTGAAACAAAAGTATGAAACAATATAATTGCAAAAGCAATTATCCCTATTAAAATAACAAAATAAAAATTTAAAGAAACAAAAGAGCACAAGAGTACCCCCAAAATAAAACCAAAACAAACTGCATAAAAAATTCTATCTTGCATTAAAAAATTAAAATAAAAAGTTATTTTTCTTTTCTAAGTTTCATTTTAATACCATCAGCAAAATTCGTGGCTATTTCATCCGCTCTTTCATTATATTTATTACCCATATGCCCTTCCACATAAGTCCATTTAATTTTAAATTTTTGAGAAAGTTCATATAATTCTTCCCAAAGTTCTTTGTTTAAAACTGGTTTTTTTGCAGCATTTCTCCAATTATTTTTCTGCCAATTAAAAATCCATTCTGTGATTCCTAAAATCACATACTTTGAATCAGAAAAAATTTCCACAGGGGAACCCTGTGTATTTTTCTGTTTTAAATATTTTAATGCTTCAATCGGTGCAGTGAGTTCCATTTGATTATTCGTAGCATGTTTAGAAGCTCCACCAATTTCAAAAATTTCTTTTTCATCAATCAAAACCGAAGCCCAACCAGCCGGTCCAGGATTCCCTCTCGCCGCTCCATCTGTGTAAATTATTATTCTTGTCCCGCCGTGGCGTGGATTATCTTTTTTCATTTTATTTTTATAGTATATCAACTATTCGCAATCTTAGCTCTTCTTTACCTCTAAATCTAGATAAATCAAAAGTAGCAAGTAAATTTACTTTCTTATCAACAGCTAAAGGAATTTTAAAAGACTCACTGTTTGAGAAAAAGGAAATTGCTTTAACTTTATTTTTACCATTATTAGAAAAAGTAATTTCTAAATGTTCACCTGATCCATTTTTACCGAATTTTTTAATATTCTCTATTTTTACATTTTCAAAAAGAAAAATGGGTTTTGGATTAGCTAAACCAAAAGGAGCCATTTTCTCTATTTCACGCCAATTTTTCATATTTACTACATCTAAGTCTGATTTAATATCATAAATTACTTCATTTTTTTCTACATTATGTTTCACTTTACTATATGAAATAGAAAGTGCTTCTTCCAAAAAATGGATCTTATCATTATGAACCGAAAAACCACCAGCAAATTCATGTCCACCAAATTCCAAAAAGAATTCACGAGTTTCAGTCATTAATTCAACAAGTGACACTGAACCATCAGAACGACAAGAACCCCTTATTAAATCATTTTCATCTTTACCCCAAACAAATACAGGTTTTTTATGTTCATTAGATATTTTCCCCGCCACTAACCCTAATACTCCAACCCGCCACTCCGGATTGCCTATAACTATAACTTCATGCAAATTGTCTAAATTTTCTCCGCCATAGGCGGATCCGCCTCGGGCGGAAAGTTTTTTATTTACTTCACGCATAATAGAGGCAACCATAGTCTTCCTATCATCATTTATTTTTGACAAGTGGTCTGCAATAATTCCAGCTTTTACTTCATCATCTGTGGAGAGAAGTTCATATGCCTTCATTGGATCATCCATTCGAGACGCAGCATTGAGTCGTGGTGTCACCATAAAACCAATGTCGTCCTCTGTCAGATATTTCTGCTCAATTTTCATTTTAGCAAGAAGTTTTTGTAAACCAGGACGAGGAGATTTCTTTAAAACTTTCATTCCATAATATGAAATAACTCTATTTTCTCCCAAAAGAGGAACAAGGTCAGAGAGTGTAGCAAGTCCCGTCATATCTAATAACCATTTTTCCCAGCCAGTGTTTATTTTGTAAAATTCACCATACTTTTTTATAAATCCTTGAACAAATTTAAATACTACTCCTGCTCCACACAACATCTTTTCAGGATAATCATCTACTTTGGGATTTAAAATCGCATAAGCACGAGGAAGAATTTTATGAGGTAAATGATGGTCCGTAATTATCACATCTATTCCATCCACTTCCGCTTGTGCAATTTCAGAAACTGCCGTTATCCCAAGATCTATAGTTATCAAAAGTTTTACTTTTTTTTCTGCAAATTGTTTTATGGCAGATAAATTAAGTCCATATCCTTCAGAATTCCTACCAGGGATATAAACTTCATAATTTTTATAACCTATTTTTTTAAATAAATCTTCTAAAATGACCGCCCCTGGAATACCATCACAATCATAATCAGCATAAATAATACTCTTTTCTTTATTTCCTGTTACCTCAAAAAGCTTTACACAAGCTTTTTCCATGTCTCTCATACCAAACGAATCATATAAATCACGTTCATAATCTGGATTCAGGAAAATATCAGCCTCAATTGGAGTTTTTATACCTCTTTTTTCTAAAATCGTTCTAAGTAATTCAGAATATTGTTGCATAAGTAAGATTTTAACATATAATAAAGAAAGTTTTACAAAATCAAAGTTTTCTCAGGTCCTCGGATCCCTGGGTTCCCTACCCCAGCCAGACCATTCAAAAACTTTATTTCGAAAAACTTTTTAGCTAATTTTAACTAAAATGGAAAACTGTATTTTTTGTAAAATTTCAAAAGGAGAAATACCATCCGATAAAATTTATGAAGACAAAAATTTTACGTCTTTTCTAGATATACAACCGGTTTCCCATGGACATATTTTAATAGTTCCAAAAAAACATATTATTTGGATGCAAGAAGCAGATGATGAAATCATATCCGAAATCTTTAAATTATCTAAAAAATTAATGCTTGCTATCAAAAAAGGAATCGGCTGCGATTATGTACAATTAAGTGTAAGTGGAACAGATATTCCACATTTTCATATACATCTTATACCTCGTTATTTTGATGATGGACTTTCTGAATGGCCGACAAAAAAATACGAAGAAGGAAAATCAAAAGAAGTATTAGAAAAAATTATTTTAATGCTTTAATACCTGGAAGTGTCCCATTTACAAGAAAATCAAGCGTAGCTCCACCGCCAGTAGAAATAAATATACTAGCTTTTAGCTTATAGCTTTTAGCTTTTGGGGTGGACCTAGAAATACAACTTACTAAATCTCCCCCACCCAAAACTATATTTTTATTTTTCTGATTAAAAATAAATTTCAATATTTTTTTTGTAGCTTCTCCCCCACCATCTTCATATTTACCTAACGGTCCATTCCAAAGAATAAATTTTGATTTTTTAATTAATTTAATTAAATTCTCTATTGTTTTTTCTCCAATATCTAATATAATTTCATTTTTCCCAATCTCACTTACTTTTTTAGTAATTAATTTTTTACCTGAGATTACAACGACATCTTCCGGTAAAATTATTTTTTTATTTTTTAAATCATTTTTAAAATCATATTTTATATTATCAATAAGCGATTTTCCTATCTCATATCCCTTAACTTTTAAAAAATTATTTGCCAATGCACCACCGATAAAAACAAAATCAGCTAATTTTAGATATTTTTTAATCAATGGCATTTTAGTAGAAAATTTTGCACCACCCAAGATAAATAAAAATGGATGTTTGGGTTTCTTGAAAGCAAGAGATAAATTTTTTATTTCTTCTTCAAACTGAAACCCAGAATAACTAGGTAAATACTTGGGTAACCCAACTATTGAAGCGTGTGCTCTATGAGAAACTGAGAAAGCATCATTTACATATATATCGCCCAAAGCCGAGAGTTCTTTAGCAAAATTTGAGTCATTTTTTATTTCACTAGAAAATTTTCTGATATTATCTAATAATGTTATGTTTTTTTTAATGTATTTTTTAAGACAATCGGCCACTGGTTTCATACTCTCTGTTCCATCTTTTCCTAAATGAGAAATTAAAATTACTTTAGCACCTTTTTGTTGCAAAAATCTAATAGTTGGTAAAGTTTTTTTAATTCTAAAATCATCTAAAACTTTCCCATTTTTAATAGGTACATTAAAATCTACTCGTACTAATACTTTTTTACCTTTCAGATTTTTTATTTGTCTAATGTTTCGCATATTTCTACAATTTTAGAAAACTTTTTTGCATCCAAACTAGCACGACCCAAAAGAAAACCATCAGCTTCACCATCTTTTATAAATCCTTCTGTATTTTTCTCATCGGCTGATCCACCATAGATTATTCTAATCTTTCCAATCATTTTCGCGCCAAATTTATCATTTAAAATTTTCCTAATAAAAATATTCATCTCACGAAATTCTTCTGGTGTTGCAGGATAAGATCCTTTACCTATAGCCCAAATTGGTTCATAGGCGATAATAACTTTTGAAATAGAGTCTTTTGATATTCCATTTAAACATTCCTCTATTTGCATTTTTATAAAATTTAAATATTCATGATTTTCATCTCGTATACTTTCTCCAACACACAATATGGGTCGAAGTCCAGCAGAAATCGATGCTTTTATTTTTTTATTTATATCATTGTTATTCTCCCCCAATGCGCGTCTTTCTGAATGACCCAATATCACATATCTAGCACCAATGTTATAAAGCATTTCAACTGAAATCTCGCCAGTATATGCACCCTTGTCACCCCAAAAAGAATCTTGCGCACCTAAATTAGGTTTTAGCTTATAGCTTTTAGCTTTTAGCAAACGACGTAATGGTTCAAGATAAATAAATGGAGGGCAAATTATAATTTCTGTTTTTTTAATTAGAGAAAAAGATTTTGATATCTCAATCAATAATTTCTCCGCTTCTTTAAGAGACAACGGATTCATTTTCCAATTACCACATACTATTTTTTTTGTAACTTTATTTACAGTATTTTTAGACATAAAACAATTGTATCATATTACATAAATTTTATTTTTCACCCCATTCTTCTACAACCCATGAACCAGAAGGCCCACTAGAAAAATTATTATTAGTTAAACCAGATTCATAAGTGATACTAGATCCACCAGAAACTATTATTCTATATCCTGTAGCTTCTTTTAATGCTGCACCACCAGAGATAGTAATAGTACCAAAAGGAGCATAAGCTATAACAGCACCTGCACCACCAGAAATTAACATTGCGTCACTCTCGGTAGAAGTAGAAAACATCATAATATAACTTCCTTCAACACCAGACCCGCTTGCATGACCTCCTCCAGAAATAGAAACTTCATCATCAGAAATAATTACCTCATCATTTGAACCATAACTTGAATAAAGTTTAATCGTCCCTCCACCATTAAGAGTAATCTCTCCTGTAACCCATAGTCTTCCAGTAACATTTAATATACCCCCACCTGAGACTGTCAAATTTCCAATTATTTTTTTAGGACCCAAAGTTGCACCAGCCCAACCTACCGAATAATTACCATTATAAACTCCACCTGCTTCTGCTTCTGCTTTCCATTGTAAGATGTTTGCTTCTGAAACAGGAAAAGCTATATAAGTCGGATCAGTTTGTGAAACACAAGATTTATTATTACCAGTTCCTGTCTGACAATATATATTTCCAGTAGCATTCGTATAATTCACAGTATGAGCCTGAGCAGAACCAGAAATAGTACCAACATGAAGTTGATTCCATTCACTATGAGAATTCCCTTCGATAAGACCCGTCAAACCTCCAAGATAAATACTAAAATAATAATCTAATCCTAAGGGAATAGTATTGTTCCAAGTCCCACCTACTTTACCAATTTTGCCAATACCATTTATATAACCATCATTAGATGCTCCAATAGTATAATATTTACTACTAAAACTACTTGCGTCAACAACCAGCCAATACGTAGTACCAACATTAAATAAAGGATTAGAAGTAAAAGAAACATCTATCCATCCATAAGAAGTAGAGACACTTGAAGAAGACAATGTACCACTTGCAAGTATATTAGTACCAGGACTACCATTCGCATCATTCACTATTTTTATAGTAGCATTACTAGGATTTCCTATTTTTTTTATATAAAGTTGTATTTTGTTTAAAGGACTTTCTGTCGTGACTTGAAAACTTTGAGCTATATCTTGAGTATTAGTTGTATTTCCAAAAGCAACATCATACGAAGGAATACCACTACCATTTGATTGATTAGCTAAAATAGCCGGACTATTGGCTGAAATTGCCGTACCTGTAATAATAGCAGAACTATCCCCGGTAATTGGACCATTTGCGTATACATTACCATTTACAGTACCACTACCAGACAAATTAATACCACCTTGTCCTACCTGTACTCCATAATTAAAAGAAACACCACTACCAGCAGAAAGCTTTATGCCTGTTTGTCTTTGATAATTTGAAACATCCCCGAGCGACATAATTTGTTTTTCACCACTTTCTAGGGTTGTAATGGTGGTCGTCGTCGAATTAGAATCAAGGGTGATAATCTCACTTGTTCCTATTATTTTATTTTTTAATATTCGATAAAATGCATCCTCACTACCTGATTCAGCTAAAAAAAATGATTTCTTGGAATTTAAATCAACATTAGCATTTTTAAATTCACGAATAGATGGTGAGACAAGACCAGAGATTATAGCAAGAGAAATAAAAAGAAAAAAAACAATAGATATCAACATCGCGGCACCTGATTGATTATTAACTTTTTTTTGTTTTTGTTTTTGCATTTTTTAAATTTGTAACTCGTAACTGACTTAATAATCGCCACGAAGAACTACTGTATCATAAAAATCTTCACTGCGATCTTGTAAATCATGATTAGATTTAACAGTCAAAACTATTTTTATTGCTGCACTTTTAGTTGTATTTATCTGTGTAAAGACAATATTATTTACTATAATATTTGATGTATTTAAATTTCCAATAAATATATCATTCTCCAATAGTCTAATATTCGAATCAAGTAGTGAGAATTCTATGGTTTTATTTACCCCTTCTGCATCTTTTGTATTAAGTTTTAAACTGTTTGAAGTTATTGAATTTATACCATAAGCACCTCTTATTTCTCGAGAGATTCTTTCTAGTGTGCTACCTCCCTGCATTAATTCTGCTTGTATTGTAGTTTCACTAAAAGCTTTTGTCATAGTAATCATAGAGTTAATCACAGCAATAGAAAGAATAGCAAAAAGAAGAATATAAAAAATAGTTTCTAAAAGAGCATATCCACTATTTCGTTGACTCTTAAAACAGAATGCTTTATTTACTTTTTTTGTTGTATAAAAAATTCTCATAAGATTTTATTCTGAAAAAATATCCATAATATAAAAAGATAAAGTCTTGCTTAATGTTTCTCCTCCATCAACCCAAGACACAGTAATGGTGGTTAACTTAGTCCCAGGATCGTATGTTCCTAGATTTGCGATATCATCGGTGGATACATTGCGATTAACATTTAATATATTTACCTTACGAGTAAAGATTCCTACAGAAGACGGAGTACTAGATAATGTCCATGTTTGACCTAAAAAAATAAGATAATAATCAGTACCAACATTTAATGCAGAAATATTATTCCATGAATTATCTCGAATAATACGTACTGACTCAGCACCTTCTTCTAGTAAGAATGAAGCCTCTTTTACATGAAGTGCTTGGCGAGAAACAAAAATAGATTTTTGAGTAACAGACATTGCAGCCAAAACAGAAACAACAATAATAGATATTGCCACTATTACTTCTACCATCATAAATCCGCCTGAAATTTTTTTGAAATTCTTCATTTTTTTATTTTGTATTTTCTAATCTAATTTTTAAATTCGTAATTCGCCTGCCTGCCGGTAGGTAGGTAATTATTCATTCGTAATTGACTTTAATCTACACTAACTGCTCCAGTGGAATAAATCGTAATAATTTTTGAAAAAGAGGATGTAGAAATAGTTATAGTACCGGTCTTACTCGGACTTCCAGAAAGACGATTGAAATATATCTCACCTGAAATATCACTAACTGAATTTAGAGTAACATTTGAAATAGTTGCAGGTGTCACAATATTCATAACCTCATTCCCTACTGTGTCTGGTATAAAACTTGTACCTTTAAAAACTATAATTTGGTCAGACTGAAAATATACTCCGTATTCTGAAGAATCTAAAGACGCTAAACTTTTAGATTGCGCATTATGAAGAGTAGAAACAACATTTTCTACCGTATTTTTTAATACCTGATTTTCTTTTATTTTTGAAAATTGTGGAAATACGATTAAAGATAAAATACCTATTATTCCTACAACCAATAATATTTCTATAGCAGTTATACCCCGCCTATAAAAACTAGGTTTTAAATATTGCGGGCAAGCTTTTTTGTAAAAATTAATCATTTTTTTTATCTGCCTAAATTTTTTTAATTATTTTATTTTTAATTTTTTGCATATTTTTATAAAAAATTTTTGTGGATTATTTTATATTATCTAATATTGAATAAAGAGGTGAAATCATTGAAATAGCAAAAAATCCGACAGCCGCACCGATAAATATCATAAGCACAGGTTCAATAACTACAGAAAGATTTTTTGTTTTGTTTTCTATTTCTTCTTCATAAAAAGAAGCCACTTGCAATAACATATCAGACAATCTACCTGTTTCCTCTCCGACTTCTATCATTTCTGTCATCATCACAGGATAAAGATTTGGATTCTCATCAAAGGCTTTAGAAAAAGGGGCTCCTTTTTCTATTTCTCCTTTTGCCTGATCTAACACTTTTTTATAATAAACATTTTGCACAACTTCGCCTGTTATTTCTATAGCTCTAGTTATAGAAACTCCAGACAATAACAAGGAAGACATAGTGCGTGTTGTACGAGCAGTATTTAATTCTTTCGCTAAACTACCAACAATAGGAAGTCTCAAAACTATAAAATCCACATATTTTTTCATAAATGAAGCACGTAATAAAGAAACTATCATAACTGCAGATCCGATTATCAGAGCAAAAGATAATAATAAATAATTAGAAAAAAAGTTTCCTAATGCAATTATAAATCTAGTAGAAACTGGCAATTGCACTCCGAGTTCTTTGAACGTTCCAGCAAGTGTCGGTACAACAAAAGCAAACATCAACACACCTATTAATATCATAGCAGAAAGAATAACTCCAGGATAAATGAGAGCACCTCGTACTTTTTTAGTTAAAGAATGTGCTTTTTCTAAATTCATACCAACTTCCGAAAGTGCACCAGAAAGATTACCAGACTCCTCACCTGCCCGTGACATAGAAACAAAAAGTTTTGAAAAAACATTTGGAAATTTTGCAAAACCTGAGGAAAGAGTTCCACCAGAATCTATCTCCGCACTTAATGCTATTAAAATTTTATTGAATTTTTCATTTTTTGTTTGTTTCTTCAAAACTGATAATGCCCTAGAAAGTGAAAGCCCAACATGAAGCATCCCACTTAAGTTTTTAGTAAAAATAATTAATTCACTAATTTCTATTCTAGAAAAAACAAGTGCAAAAAAATCAGAAAAATTAAAAAAACTATTTTTCTTTTCTGTTATAGAAATAGGAGTGCTCCCACGAGATTTTAATTCACGAGAAAGAGCAAAACGGTCAGTCGCTTCCATTGTATCTTCAAAAATTTCTCCACTTTTTAATTTTGCCTTGTATATAAAAAACATTTTTGTTTTTTTTAACAGAATTTCAAAATTCAAAAAATTTCTGAGCCTTCGCCATCGGAGTCATAAGGACAGGGAACCCACGACTCTTAAAATTTTTTAATTTTGAAATTCTATTATTCCGAAACAACTCTAAACACTTCCTCCAAACTTGTATTTCCTAAAACTGCTTGAAAAACTCCATCTTCCAAAATAGTCATCATTCCCTCTTTTTTCGCTTGTGTTTCTACTTCATCCTGAGAGGCACCACGAATAATCATTTCTTTTATAGAAGACGTAACTTTTAACACCTCATGTATACCGATACGATTAGAATAACCATCTGCAGATTCTTCATTCTTTACCGGCTTATAAAAAGGAACTTCTCCCCATGTATCTTTCGGTCCAATAACTTTCTCATCCTTCAACATTAAAAGCATACGATCTAAATCTACAAGTTTTGCTAAATTTTTTATTTCATCTTTTGATAAAAAGTATTTCTCTTTACTTGATACAAGTTTTCGCACTAATCTTTGTGCAATAATTACTTTAACTGTTGAAATTATTAAAAACGGGAGAACACCCATATCTATCAACCTCGGCACCGCCCCTGATGCAGAGTTAGTATGGATAGTGGACAAAACAAGGTGTCCTGTAAGTGCAGCATTTATTGCAAGTCCTGCTGTTTCTCCATCTCGAATCTCTCCAACCATCATTATGTCAGGGTCTTGACGAAGAAGAGAACGAAGCCCGTTTGCAAAAGTAAGTCCAATTTCTGGTTTTACCTGAGTTTGATTAACTCTAGGCATTTGATATTCTATCGGATCTTCCACTGTAGAAATATTAACCTCCGGTCTATTCAAAATATCTAACATTGTATAAAGTGTTGTCGTTTTTCCACTTCCAGTAGGTCCTGTAGCAAGAACCATACCTATTTTCTGTTTTAAAGAATCATGAATTCGCTCTAACCCTTCACCATGAAAACCAAGTATTTCCAAAGAAAAACCATGAGAACTTTCTTTCAAAAGTCTTACAACCGTTTTCTCTCCATAAAAAGTCGGAAGAGTAGAAACACGAAAAGAAACTTTCTCCCCATTTTGATCTATTTTAAATCTACCGTCTTGAGGTAATCTTTTTTCATCAAGTTTAAGATTAGCCAACACTTTTATACGAGTAGTTATTCCTGGTCCAGCACTTTTATCCAATATCATTGCATCGTGCAATATTCCATCTATTCTATATCTCACTACCAGTTCTTTTTCTCCTGGTTCAATATGAATATCAGAAGCATTTTGTAAAATAGCATGGAAAATTAAAGAATCAACAATTTTAATTACTGGCAAATCCTCAGCTAAAGCTTTTAACTCTTCTTCAGTTTTCTCTGGTTCATCTGAATCTTTTGCTTCACTCGTAAGACTATGACTAAGAGAATTATTTTTAAGTGAAATAGATTCTTTTTGAATAATATTATCAAAATCAGCTTGCAAACTTTTTCTGTATTGTACAAGTGCAGATTTTATTGAAACAGAGTCAGTCAATCGTGGTAAAATCTTTTCTCTCGAACGTTTTCTAATAAAATCAATTATCGGCAAATCGTCGACGTCTAGCATCGCTACTTCTAATCCTGCACTACTATTTTTATAAGCAATTATATTGTGATTTCTAGCGATTGGTTCAGGGATGAGAGAAAGAACAGAAAAATCAATTTTTTCATTAACTAAACTAACAAAAGGTATTCCAAAAACAAAAGCTTCTGTTCGTTTTAAATCAGTCTCAGATATTTTTCCATCAGATAATAAAATATTACCAAGTTTTTGATTTTTCTTTTCAGCTTTTTTAATTGAAGAATCAAGTTCTGAACGCGAAATAAGTCCAGATTCTAAAATAACTTTTTTAAATTGCTCTTCGTTGATTTGCATTCTTTAAGTATAACAAAAAATTCTCCCAAATGGGAGAATTTTTTGTTTACATATTAATTTTCTATATATCCTGGAGTCTTTCCACTTCCACCAGGACCAGGACCTGTTGTAATAACAGTCACCTCCGCCTTATCTGTCGCACCTGTCACTCCATTATCACAAGTCATTGTATAAGTAGTAGTTGCAATTGGACTAACTAAAACACTACCAGATGTCGCACCTTCACCAGAAAAAAAGTCTGATAAACAGGATGTAGTATTACCCGAAGTCCATTTAAGTGTAGACGAACTACCAGAAACTACAGAAGTAGGATTAGCAGTAAGAGTTACATATGGAGTAAGTGGGGTGGTCTTACATTTACCAGGCTCTGTATCATTATTCCAATAAGTACCATCTACACAACCAACATTTATTTTTTGAGAATCTAAAATCACTTCATTATTATAAAGATAGAAAACACTATCTCCAAAATTAACAACTGAGGTAGCAGTACCAGATGAACCACTACCGACAAGAGTATTATCAGGATTATCCCTTGTTACTGCTGTAGAAGTTGAAGGAGATAAATTATCAGTAGTCCAGTCAACCTTAGACTCACAAGTAGATGCATTATTAGCAATAGAACAAGTAGTAGCAGAAAGATTTCCTGAAGGATCAGTCCCATTTAAAGTTTTAAATGTAGCAACATTTGTATAACTAGTACCAATGTAATTAGTAGCATAACCAGCATAGAAATAATTTGTATCAGGAATTAAACCTGAACGTTTATGACTAAAGATACCAGTACCAGTTCCAGCTTCTGCAGAAGAACAATTATCAGAAGGAGAACCAGAAGGTATCCATTCAGAACTAGAAGCTGAATAGCAAGTACCTCGCTCAATGGTGACATCATATCCACCCTCTGATGCGACAGTAGCTCCTAAATCAGCATATGTATTACCAATTTTATCAGCAGTCGGGCTATGAATAATCGGAGCAGTTACTTCTCCTCCTACTTCCACTGTCGTTGAATCACCACAGTTATTGTCTTCATTCTGATGACTAGGGCCTTCATCTATGACTCCATAATCATATGGGGGTAAATCTGCACAGGCACGCATATAATAAATACCTTCTCCTTCAAATAAAATAGATTCAGAGGTAATATCAGACTTCCCAGCAACTAACGTAGGCATTGTAATTGTATACTCTGTAGGTTTTGAAAAATCAGGATCTTCTGATACTTGGAATTTATTTGTAAACGATTTTTGAGTAGTACCAGTACCCTGATTCGTAATCGTAGCAAAAAAAGTATTTTGACCTACCATAACTTTATTTGGGGTAACGGCACTTGCTACAAGATCAGCAAATGGTTGCTCTGTCACTATTATTGGAGTATATCCATTCATTATTCCCACACTAGACCCACAGTTATTATTTTCACCTCCAGTTGTCCCTTCATTGATAACACCACCATCTGCAGGATTACTTTTATCAGCACAAGCACGAATATAATAAGTACCCGCAGTGGTAAATGTATAACTCTGACTTGTTTGTCCGACTCCATTTGGACCAAGGGCATTCATAGTAACATAAGGCAAACTAACTGGCCATGAAACAGCAGCTTGAGTCTTGTTTGTAGAAAATAGATTATTATTTTTTGCTGTTGTTGTCGTGCCAGGATCATCAGTTATTTGAATAAAATTTTTAAAACCAATTCCGGTCCCTACACCACTTTCATTATGAATATCTGCAGAAAATACTTTAGAAACACCGACATAAGCTGTAGTTGGAGTAATAACATCTGCAGTTAAATCAGGAAAAGTTGGTACTTCTCCCACTTCCACTGTCGTCCAAGGACCACAGTTATTACCTTCA
>PFRK01000010.1 GCA_002788475.1 Candidatus Nomurabacteria bacterium CG_4_9_14_0_2_um_filter_32_10
TGAATACTTTTTTTGTCGCCCAATAATTAGGTAGGGAAAGGATAGGTATAAGTATTAATTTTGACCAAAGATATTGTATTCTTATTATATCTGTTAGTAAATACATTAAAGAAGTATTTACTAAAAAATAAGATACAATAACTAAAAAATACCAAGCTAACTCCCTTTTTGTTCTTTCTCTTTCTTTGTCTTGGAATGTCCAAAACTTGTGGACATAAAAGCTTATGAAATAATTAGCTATTTCTCCAGCTAAAGAAGAAAAAATATACCATATCCCAAAAAAATTAGTTAAAGTAAATAGGACACAAAATCCTATAAATACTCCAAAAAATCCTAAAAAAGAAAATTTAATAAATTCTACTATTTTTTTCAATTATCCTCCTCCTTTTTTGGTTTTTTATTCATTAATTTTTTAAAAATAAAATAAAAACCAATAAAAAAAATTATAGTAATTATTATTGTTATTCTTGATAATTCATCTAGAATAGAATAACTTCCCCAAAAGCAAAAAATTAAAATTGCCATTAAAACAAAAAAAACTTTTTGTTTTAAATAAAGAATAATAATTTCTTTCATCTTATGGTTAACAATGCTTACTTTTTTGTTAACCTTAAGAATATCAATATTCTTATTATATTCCATTTTGTTTTCCTTTCTTTTATTAAATAACAAAACTTTATTTGAATATATTATAGCATTTTAAAATGCTATTTGTCAAATCAGTATTTTTTGTTAATTAGTCTCTATTTAGTGTGTAAGTGAAGATAAATATCTTCTAATGCCCGAATAGCATCACCTGCAGCAATGTTGTTTTGATGATATAAAACATCTGTACAATCTCCAGCAGCCCAAATGCCTTCCACTTCTGTCTTTTGATTTAGTGGATTCATTTTAATACGTCCTATTTTATCTAATGGAACTATATCTTTTACAAAACTAGTGTTTGGAATTTGTCCGATTTCAACAAAAATACCTGAAACTTTTAACTCTATTTCTGACCCAGTAGTTTTATTCCCGCCTGCATCGCTATGCGAAGCATTGCGGGCAGGTTTATAAACTATTCCTTCTACAAATTTTTCGCCTTTTATTTCTAGAATATCAACATTTTTTATTGCTTTTATTTTTTCATTTTTTAAAACTTTATCTATTGTAATTTGGTCAGCTTTAAAATCCTCACTTCTATGTAAAATTGTCACAGATTTACAATAGGCGAGTAATTGAGCAGCAGTTTCAAAAGCAGCATTACCTCCACCGATGACTGCTACATCCATATCAGCAAAAATTGGACCATCACAAGAAGCACAATAGGTGAGTCCTTTGTGTTCTAGTTTGTCTGCATTTTTTGCTTCTAATTTTCTGCGACCACTACCTGTGGTTATTAAAATTGTTTTAGTTGAAAATTCTTCTCCGTTGTTTGTTTTTATTTTAAACAAACCTTTTTTCTCTTCGGCAAACTCAGGACTTTCGGCTTTTAAAATTGCATTAACCATAACGCCTTCCTTAACTTCTAGAGTTTGCCCAGTTCCTGTATTAGCAAGTACATGTTTTTTAAATCCTTCAGCGAGTTCTGATCCAGAGATGGAAGGAGTACCAATCCAGTTAAAAATTTGTTCAGATACGACAGATTGGCCACCCCATTCGGATGTTATAAATAAAGTTTTAAGTCTTTTACGAGAAGCATATACAGCAGCAGCTGCTCCTGCAGGCCCTCCTCCAATAATTATTAAGTCGTAAGTCATTTGATTATTATATCATAATAGCGAAATTCCTTAAAATTTTTTATCTCCGAGGGTCCCAACCAGTAATCTGGGAAGGGCGCAGGAGTAAAAAATTCTAAGGGATGGAGCGTATTAATTTTTTTTGCGTCTTAGAAATGCTGGAATAGCACTCCAGTCTTCTGCATCATCATCTATTATTATTTCTTCTGGAATATCTGCTTTTCTTTCCATTTTTTTACCGAAATCAATGTTATTTTTATTTGAATTTTGTATCGTGTTGTGAATTTCTTTTACTACCTTTTCTGCATTTTCTTCTTTTAAAATTGTTTGATTTAAAATATTAGTTCCACTGAAAAGATTTTTATGAGGTACATCATTAGTAAAACTTGTAGCTATAACCGTAACTTTTAATTCACCTTTCTTTAATTTATCATCTTTAATAGTACCAAAAATTACTTTTGCATCTTTATCTATAGATTCTGTAATTATTTTAGCTGCTTCTTGTATTTCATGTATTGTTATGTCATCTCCACCAGATATAGCAAATAATACTCCTTTTGCACCATTTATTGATACTTCTAATAGTGGAGAATTAATAGCTTGGAGTGCTGCTTTTGAAGCACGACCATCTCCTGATGCTAATCCTATTCCCATAAGAGCACTTCCTGCATCTGACATAATAGCTCTTATATCTGCAAAGTCTACATTGATGATACCAGGTGTAGTTATAAGATCTGATATTCCTTCAACTGCTTGGCGTAATACATTATCACAACGAGCAAAAGCATCTTTAAAGTTTGTAGTTTTGTCAGAAAGTTGTATTAATTTATCATTTGGAATAATTATAATAGCATCTACTTCTTTTGCTAATTCTTCGATTCCTTTTTCAGCGATTTTCATTCTATGATTACCTTCAAAAAAGAAAGGTTTAGTAACTACAGCGACAGTTAATATTCCTTGTTCTTTTGCTGCTCGAGCAACAATAGGTGCTGCGCCTGTACCTGTTCCTCCACCCATTCCACATGCTACAAATATCATATCAGCTCCTTTGATAGTATCTTGGATTTCTGATTTTGTTTCTTCAGCAGCTTTTTTTCCTATCTCTGGATTCATTCCAGCACCAAGACCTTTAGTAAGGTTTTTTCCGATATGGATTTTTTTCTCAGCTAAAGAATGATGTAAGTCCTGGGTATCAGTATTCATACAAATAAATGACACACCTTTAACTTTAGAATTAATCATGTGATTAATAGCATTTTTACCGGATCCTCCTATTCCGATGACCATAATGCGAGCAAAACTTTGTATTTCAGGGTTTAATTTAGGCATAATAAATTAGGTTCTAGGTTCTAGGTGTTAGTTTCTAGGTTTTAACCTATAGGGGCTAAGCACGATGAACCAATTTAATTAATAAAGTTATATGTCCATATAATAGCAGAAAATTTTATTTTGGCTAGTGCCGAAATTAATTTCTAGTTTCTAGGTTTTAGTCGCTATTTTATTTTTTTCTAGCACCTAGTCCATAGTTTCTAGCACCTAATCTAGGGCATTAATTGTTTAATATTTGATTTTATTATTCTTTTCAGATTTTTCCAAAAAATTTGGAATGGGTTTTCAGGATAAAAATTATTATCATCGGGAGACATTATAAGACCAAGAACAGTAAACCAAGAAGGATCACGAAGTTTGGTTTTTATATTACCAAAGATTTCTGTTGAACCTATTTTAGAAGGAAGTTTGAGAGCAGTTTTTGAAAATTCTTCAAGAGAAGTTATATTAGCACCTCCACCAATAAAAACAATTCCTGCTGGCAACAATTCATTTCTTTTTATTTTTTTAAAATGATTTTCTATTAACTCAAAAATATCAGAGAGACGTGCTTCAATAATTTCATCTAATTTTTTCTTTGAAAATTCTTCTGTCATACTTCCTAATTTAAGACGTTCCGAATTTTCAAGTGAAACTTTCATTCCGAGAGCGATATCGTTTGTAATATCTGCTCCACCGATAGAAAATGTATGAAGCGATACAAGTGTCCCATTTTCATATACAGAAAGAGAAACTGTTTCAGATCCTATGTTGACTAATGCCCCTCCTACTATTTTTTGTTTTTCAGATAGGGCAATATAGCTTCCTGCTTCTACTCCAGTGATGATATCTATTGGTTCTATCCCAGCTGAAGTTATGACCTCCAGTAGATCTTCAAAATGCGAGAGGGAACAAGTGACAAAAAGGGCTTTCATTTCAAGCTTAGTTCCTTGCATACCTTCTGGCCTACCTAATACTTCTTTTCCATCAAGTTTAAAAGAAAGAGGAAATATTTTTATTATTTTTTTATTATTTAGATTTATATTATCTTCACAATCTTGTAGTGCTTTGTTTACATCTAGATTGGTTACTTCACCGTCAGCTTTAGAAATGATTCCCGTGCCGTTACTTATATCTCCACGTAAAGTGACACCACCGATTGAAATAAAAGCATGTTTTATTTTCATACCTGAACTTTTTTCAGCGGCAGATATTGCATCCTTTAGAGAAGTTACTGCTTCTTCAATATTAACAACATATCCATGTCGGACACCTTTTGTTTCACTTTCTCCAATACCAATAATTTTAGGATTTTTTTCTCCTTTTATAAATTCTCCTACCACGACTCTCGTCGTGGTAGACCCCATGTCTATTCCTATAGAAATATTTCTGATCATCCCAGTACTAAAATTTTAAATTCTAATTCTAATACTTTTTATTATATCACTAAATTTAAAATTTAGTACGGGACAAGTATTTTTCTTCTGCTTTTTCCATTTTTTTACCATGTTCCATTCCTTTCAAATGCAACATTCCGTGGATAACTAAAAATCCCACTAATTGAGGCAATGTCCTGCCAAACTTTTTTAGCTCTTTTTTCATTACACTTTTGCACAAGACTATTTCTCCAACATCTTTATATAAAGCGAAAGAGAGAACATTGGTTGGTTTATCTATGTTTCTATATTTCTTATTTATTTCCCTAGATTTTTTTTCACTCACAAAAGCAATAGACAAAGAATATTCTTTACCCAAGATATCCTGCTTTATCTTTTCAAATTCCATTTTACTTTATTTTACCAAGTTTGCGGAGTTTTTCTATTTCTTTTCTTCTTCCGATTCGTTTTAAAGTTCCTTTTTTAACTGTAAGTTTTGATTCTTTTCTTTTATTATAACGAGAGCCTTTGATTTTTTGTATTACATTTGATTCCTGAATTTTACGAGAAAAACGACGTAAAACACTTGTGTTATTTTCATTTGCGTTTTTATTTACTTCAATTATTGTTTTTGCCATACATAATAGAGTATCATATACTAGACTTTTTTGCAAAAAAAAGTTAAGATAGAAATCATGAAACAATCAGCTAATTACATAACGGAAGAGAAAAAAAAGGCGTTAGAAATTGAATTAAAAGAATTAAAAGGTCCAAAAAGGAAAGAAATTTTAGAGAATTTAGCATATGCAAAATCTTTGGGTGACTTATCTGAAAATGCAGAATATCATCAAACTCGTGAAGATCAAGGCAAACTTGAAGAACGTATTGCTAAAATAGAACAAATTTTACAATCTTCAGAAGTAGTAGTATCTGGTGGTGGGGGTGATGTGATTGAAATTGGTTCGAAGGTTCTTGTTTTAAAAGACGGAGAAAAAATTGAAAAAACTTATCAGATTGTAGGTTCTGAAGAAGCTGATATGACATTAGGTAAAATTTCTAACAGATCACCTTTTGGTGAAGCACTTTTTGGGAAGAAAAAAGGGGATGACGTTTCTTTCAAAACTCCAAATGGTATGGTCAATTATAAAATCATAAATGTTTCTTAATCCGCCAAAATTTTTTACAAGAATATATCTGAGTTATAATAAAAAATTAAGAAAATTTAGGCGGATAAAATATATATGTCTTCAATTGATGAAATTAGGGACACTAGAATAAAGAAATTAAAAATCTTAAAAGATAAGGGTATTAATTCGTATCCTGCTGAATCAAAAAGGGAGCTATCTTTAAAAGAAGCAGCCGAAAAATTTGATAATTTAACAAAAACAGGTGAGACAAAATGGATTTCTGGACGTGTAATGTCTATACGTGGTCAAGGTGCTATTGTTTTTGTTACTTTAAATGATGGTACAGGTCTTTTTCAAGGATTATTAAAAAAAGATGTTATTGGAGATGAAAAATTTGATTTTTTTAATGAGGTAGTTGATATTGGAGATTTTATAGAAATTTCTGGTAGTTTTTTTTCTACTAAAAGGGGAGAGAAGACAGTGGAAACTAAAGATTGGGTTATGCTCTCAAAAAGTTTACTTCCATTACCAGAAAAATGGCATGGCTTGCAAGATATTGAGGAAAGATTTAGAAAAAGATATTTAGATATTTTGATGGATGAAGAAGTAAAAGAGCTTCTTTTGAAGAAAACAAAATTTTGGGATTCAGCACGTAGTTTTATGAAAGAGCATGGATTCTTAGAAGTTGAAACTCCTTCTTTAGAAGTGACGGCAAGTGGAGCAGATGCTATGCCTTTTAAAACATACAATGAAAATTTTAAATTACCTCTTTATTTACGAATATGTATTGGAGAACTTTGGCAGAAGCGTTTAATGTCAGCAGGTTTTCCAAAAACTTTTGAAATTGGTAGGGCATATAGAAATGAAGGAACAGATGCAAATCATTTACAAGAATTTACTAATTTAGAATTTTATTGGGCTTATGCAAATTATGAAGATGGAATGAAATTAGTAGAAGAAATGTATAAAAAAATAGCGATGGATGTTTTTGGGAAAACAGAATTTGAAACACGTGGACATAAATTTGATTTAGGTGGTGAATGGAAAAAAATCGATTATAGAGAGACTGTAAAAAAAGAAACAGGGATAGATGTTTTAGATACCACTTATGATGAAGTCAAAAAGAAATTAGAAGATTTAAAAATTGTCTACGATGGAGATACTATGGAACGTTTAGTAGATACTCTTTGGAAATATTGTAGAAAACAAATTTCTGGACCTGTATTTTTGACTGGGCATCCAAAACTTGTTTCTCCGCTCTCAAAATCAATGAAAAAAAATCCAGAGTTAACAGAAAGATTTCAAATAATTATTGCTGGTACGGAAATAGGTAATGGATTTTCTGAATTAAATGATCCGATAGATCAAGCGGAAAGATTTGAAGTACAAAAGGAACTTTTGAAAAAAGGGGATAAAGAAGCAATGATGCCTGATTATGAATTCGTAGAAATGCTTGAATATGGTATGCCACCTACTTGTGGTTTTGGTTTTGGTGAAATGTTATTTGCATTTTTAGCTGATAAACCTATTCGCGAAACTCAACTTTTTCCATTAATGCGTCCAAGAAAAGAATAAAAAATGCCCGTCGCATAAAAGATCGACGGGCATTAAACAAATTTTATTTCATTAAAACCATTTTTTTAGTTTCAATAAAATTTCCAGCGGTAATTTTGTAAATATAAGTTCCGCTTGGCAGGTTCGTTGCGTTAAAGTTAACGCTATAAGAACCAGCCGTTTTTTCTTCATTTACAAGTATTGCAATTTCGTTGCCGAGAATATCGTAAATTTTTAGATTTACGAAATAATTAGTGGGAATTTTGTAATTAATTGTTGTTGAAGGATTAAATGGATTCGGATAATTCTGCGACAGAGCAAACTCTGTCGGAATTGTTTCATTTTCCTCAACGTCAGTTGGGGAAGAAATAGAAACTGAAATCGGCCGTCCTTCATTTACTGTTCCGGTCAATGTAATTGGAACAGTAGTAACAAGAATTGGGTTTCCAGGTATTATTGCATTTGACCCAGCAAAGTAGATTTTATTTTCCATTTTTTTGAACATAGAATTATTATTTGCCGGTAAAGAAATATTATTTAAGTTTCCCAAACCTACTAGATCACCATTAGTAATAGTGTCATTTGAAAATAATCCCCATTTATTATTTGATAATCTCCATTCAAGTAGCATTGGTTTATTTTTTCCATAACAATAATTATTAAAGATTGGCCAGTAATTTATATTTACTGGGTTTACTATCGACATAAGATGTAGTCTTACATCGTATGTTGTATGGAGTCCATCACCATCTAGATCAATAGATAAATCTGTTTCATCGTCTCCAGACGTAGTACCCACAATATCCCAATTAATAAAAACGTCAGATATGTTTTTTAACCCGTCGTTATTAGGGTCACCGTATCTCTCGATTGGTAAATTTATTATTTGGAGATTCCCATATGTTACTGTCCAGTTGTTATTTCCATCAAAGAAGTTGGTGTATGGATAGGAATATGTTCCTGAAATATATTGACCAATATGGAAACCAATGTCTCCAATTTTATTTTCATTCTTAACTGGAATTGGGTTGCCAACTGCAGCAACTTCTAAATTACCATCTACTATTTCTGGATAGTATGTCCAGTAATTAGGGTAATTATAGAATATTTGCCCAATTTCAAATGATTGTGGTTTTGCAATTCCATTATAATAAACACTTAATTGAAAACCATGTAGGTTGCCAGTATTACCACTAATATACATTGGAATCTGAACATAAGTTCCTGTTCCGACAATTCTTGTTGGAATATTAATGGTTGGTTGATTTTGAATAATTATTGTAACAAAAGTTGCGATGTTATATGTTCCGTTAGAAGCCATTATCCAAAATGTTGTTGTATTATATAATGCTCCTGTCAGAAAAGATCCAGTAAGATTTTTGGGACCAGCCCATCCAGTAGACCCACCACCAGATGCATAACATGATGTTGCATTAACGGAAGTCCAATGAAGTATAGTACTACCTCCATAGGGTATAGAATAATTGTCTGCAACCAGTTCTATTGTCGGCATCAATTGTGCTAACAACGAAAAATTTATTACCAATACGAGAATGAAAAAAAACTTTTTCATTATGAGCTCCTTTATATTTATTTAATTGATCTGCCACATTTTGTGGCTTTTTTAATGAGATGTATTCTCACTGATTTAGGGAGGAAAAGAGTGAATTTGTGGTAATTTCTCCTCAAATCAGCAAGAAACATCTATTTTTCAATGTGCTTATTTTTTTAAGACGTTTTTAATATAAAAAATATTACGAACGTCTAATTTGTGATACTCTATTAGTATAACACCTTTAAAGGAAAAAGTCAATACCATTACATATAATTTTAATTTTTATTAATTTTGAATAAAAAAATTCTCTGCTATATATTATTATAGAAAGAGAATTTAATTTGAGTAAGTTTCTTTTAAAAAGATATTTACTCTATTTTCACATTTAGAAGTGCAAAGCACTTCTTGCAAAGAATAATCTTTATCTAATTTGTTTGAACAAAAATTACATAAGAAAATAATTTTTCCAGCTCCATGATACCACTGTTGTGGTAGAACATGATAAGGAAAAAGTTCTTCTCTTTTTTTGCATTTTGGGCAAACATTTCTCATTTTTTACCTCAGTTTTTAAAAAATTAAAAAATATTTTTACAAATTTAAATATATCCAATATATATGATACTCTTTTTGATTTTTTAAAACTTGAAAGTTATCCACAGGTGGGGTTTTGCTATGTGGGAGATAGTGGTTTACAATATATATCAAGTGGGAAAAGGTGGGAAAAATAACATCATGTTAATTGGCGAATACATACATACCTTAGATGAAAAGAATCGAGTTTCTTTGCCAGTAAAATTCCGCAAGGAACTTGGCAAGAAAATTATTATTACGCCTGGATTAGATCAATGTTTATTTATTTTCACAACTGCTGAATGGAAGAAAGTTTCAAAAAGACTTTCTGACACAGATTCTGATTTATCTTTTTTGAAAGCTGATAAAAGAAGTTTTAATAGATTTATGTTTGGACGAGCAGCTGAGGTGGAAGTGGATACTATCGGAAGGATTTTGATTCCTGATTTTCTGAAAGAAAGAATCAAACTTCAAGATAAAGCAGCCATAATCGGAGTTGAAGATAGAGTTGAAATTTGGAATGACAAGACGTGGTTAGAATACAGAGAAGTAGTAGAGAAACAAGCGGATCAATTAGCAGAGAAGTTGTAATAAATCTTTGAAAACATAATTTATAGGGTACGAATTTTTTGAAGCTTAAAAAATTCTGAAGTTCTCGGCTCGTCAGCCTCGAAACCCCCTAAAATCATGTTTTCAAAGATTTATAGAAATATGGATACAATTCACAAGACAGTTCTTTTAAAAGAAACAATAGAGAGTTTAAATTTATCTGGAAAAGCTATAGTACTTGATGCGACGTTTGGAGGAGGTGGACACTCAAAAGAAATTTTAGAAAGATATCCTAATATAAAAATAATTGCGCTCGATCAAGATGAAAGTGCTTGGCGAAAAGCAAAAGATAAATTTAAAGGTTTAGAAAAAAGGATTTTCTTTGTAAATATAAATTTTAAAGATATAGTTTCCCCTGAACCAGGTACAGGGGAATTCCCCTGTACCTGGTTCAGGGGAGGATTGGTTAGGTTTGATGCAATAATTTTTGATTTAGGTTTGAGTTCAGATCAGTTAGAGAATTCCGGACGAGGATTTTCTTTTATGAAAGATGAGCCATTGCTTATGACCATGAAAGAAAATCCTTCTTTAGATGATTTAACAGCTATTGATATTGTAAATAGTTGGGGTGAAGAGAGTCTAGTAGATATTATCTATGGTTATGGAGAAGAAAGATTTTCGAGAAGAATAGCTAAAGGAATAATAGAAGCTAGAAAGAAAAATAATATTAAAACGACATTTGATTTGGTAAAGATAATAGGAGATAGTGTTCCATCAGCATATAAAAGACAGAGAATTCATTTTGCTACAAGAACATTTCAAGCATTAAGAATAGCAGTCAATGATGAGTTAGGGGCATTGAAGGTGGGTTTGGAGAAAGGGTTTGAAATTTTAAAAAAACCTGCCCGCCCTCACGATAGTTTGGGAGCAGGCGGGGGAGGCAGAATGTCAGTGATTTCGTTTCATAGCTTAGAGGATAGAATCGTAAAAAGATTCTTTAGAGATAAAAAAGAAAAAAGTGAAGCAATTTTAATAAATAAAAAACCGATAATACCAAAAGAGGAAGAGATAAAAAATAATGGGAGATCAAGAAGTGCAAAATTAAGGGTTTTGGAAAAAATATGATCCCGAACGAAATCGCGGACGCATAAAATAAAAAATATATGGAAGCAACAAAACAGATTATAAATAACAAAAAGGACAAAAACGCGTAAGCGTACGCGTCCTATTTCGTACGGGATGAGACAAGCAAGTTTAAAATTAAAAAGTTATGCAGGTAATGTAAATATTATTGATAATGGTAATTTACAAAAACGCATTTTAAATATGATGCTTTGGATGCTTGGAATTCTTGCACTTTCCTATGTTTTCTTTTTAGGAAATATAGTTTTTAATATTGTAGAACGTAAAACACTTGAAGTATATGCTCATACACTTAGCAATGATGTAGGAAATTTGGAATTAGAATATCTTTCTTTATCTCAGAAAGTTGATCTTAATCTTGCATATTCTCTTGGTTTTAAAGAAATAAAAACAAAATTTGCGACTCGTAAAACTCTTGGCAGTATAAGTATTGCTGAAAATGAAATATAGTTTTCTTGTTAGAACTAGAATTATATTTTTTTGTATCTCTATCTTTGCTTTTATTTTGATAGGCAAACTTTTTTTAGTGCAAGTTGTACATAGTAACTCTTATTCTGAAAAAGCAGATAGACAATATTCTACGCCGTCATCTAATATTTTTGAACGTGGAACTATTTATTTTTCACGTAAAGATGGTCAACTTGTTTCTGCTGCTTTACAAACTACTGGATTCAAAATAGCTATAATTCCAAGCAAAATTACTGATAAAGAATTAGTTTACAAAAAATTGTCAGAGATAATAGATATTGATCATGATGAATTTTTAGTGAAAGCAGAAAAAGAAGATGATCCATATGAAGAGATAGCAAATCATTTAACTAAAGAAGAAGCTGATGCAGTATCTTTATTAAATATTCTTGGTTTGTCTGTTTATAAAGAGAAATGGCGTTTTTATCCAGGTGCTAATCTTGCTTCACAATCATTGGGTTTTGTGGCATATAAGGGAGATGATCTCGGAGGACGTTATGGAATTGAGAGACAATATAACGATGAGCTTTCTAGAAATAAAAACAATCCTTATGTAAATTTTTTTGCTGAAGTTTTTTCTAACATTAACAAGACATTATTTAGTGATGAATCAAGAGAAGGGAATATAGTTACGACCATTGAACCGTTAGTACAGAATTTTTTGGAAAAAACTTTAACAGATGTAAAAGAAAAATATCAAGTTGATTCTCTCGGTGGAATAATTATGAATCCTATGGATGGTTCTATTTATGCAATTTCTAGTAAGCCTGATTTTAATCTTAATGATTTTTCTAAAGTTAAAACTTCTATTTTTTCTAATCCTTTGGTAGAAAATGTCTTAGAGTTTGGATCTGTCGTAAAACCTTTGATTATGGCGGGAGCTTTAGATGCTGGCGTAGTGACAGCTGATACAAAATATGAAGATAGAGGATCAGTAATAGTTGAAAATAAAGAAATATTTAATTTTGATAAAAAAGCTCGTGGTGTTGTGAATATGCAAGAGGTTTTAAGTCAGTCATTAAACACTGGGATGGTTTTTGTTTATAAAAAATTAGGTAAAGATAGATTACGCGATTATATGCTTTCTTATGGTATTAAAGATAAAACTGGTATTGATTTGCCAAATGAAACAAGTGGCTTAGTATCAAATTTAATAAATAGTCCACGAGATATTGAATATGCTAATGCTGCCTTTGGTCAAGGAATCGCTTTGACACCAATTGAGATGATACGAGCTCTAGCGTCATTATCTAATGGTGGAAATTTAGTTGTCCCGCATATTGTACAAAAAATAAAATATGATGACGGTACAGAGAAAGAAATGACATATGGAAAAACACATGTAAAAATATCTGAAGCAACTGGAACAGAGATTACACGTATGCTTGTTAACGTAATGGATAAAGCTATTCGAAGTGGGAATGCAAAACTAGAACATTATAGTGTAGCAGTAAAAACAGGAACTGCTCAGGTTGCAGATAATATTAACGGAGGTTATTATAAAGATAGACATACTCATTCTTTCGTTGGGTATTTTCCTGCCTATGATCCTAAATTTATAATCTTCCTCTATGCAATTAATCCTAAGGGTGTGCCTTATGCTGCGCAAACTTGGACAGATCCTTTTTTAGGTATAATAAAATTTTTGGTTAATTATTATGAAGTTCCGCCAGACCGATAGAAAATAGCTTATAGCTTATAGCTTTTAGAGTATTAGCTTATAGGTGGGTTAGCTTTTAAGATTTTTATTTTTAATTAAGATGAAGACAACATTAAAGACAATCGTTATTAATATATTAAGAATAGAATCCAAATTAATACTTTGGAAGTATAAACCCAAAGTCGTGGCTATCACAGGTTCTGTTGGTAAAACCTCTACTAAAGATGCAGTTTATGCTGTGATTTCTGGTATTTCTTATGTTCGTAAAAGTGAAAAAAGTTATAATAGTGAAATAGGATTGCCACTTACTATTTTAGGATGTTCAAATGGATGGAATAATTTTTTTCTATGGCTTTTAAATATTTTAAAAGGATTTTGGCTTTTTGTTTGGCCTCATAAATATCCGAAATGGCTTGTGCTTGAAGTTGGTATAGGGAAACCAGGTGATATGTATCGTACTGCTTTATGGCTTAAGACGGACGCTGTCATTATTACAGCTATAGGAGAGACACCATCGCATATTGAATTTTTTGATTCACGTAAACATCTTATAGAAGAGAAAAGTAGACTTATTAAAACTTTAAAAAAAGATGGGCTTTTAATTTTAAATAATGATGATGAGACAGTTTCTGAAATGAAAGAAAAGACAAGGAATCGTATTGTAACTTTTGGTTTTAAGGAGGATTCTGATATAAAAGGTTCTGCTGATAGTATCTTTTATACTGATAAAGGAGTACCGGAGGGTTTAATTTTTAGAATAGATGAAGCTGGAAGTAGTTTACCTGTTGTTATTGAAGGAGTATTTGGGAGGAATCATGTTTATGCATCACTTGGAGCTTTAGCACTTTCTTCAGGTTTAAAATTAAATATGCTTGATGCTATACATAAACTTAAAAATTATAGTGTTCCACCTGGACGTATGCGTCTTTTGAGAGGAATAAATGATTCTTTTATAATAGATGATACTTATAACTCTTCTCCATTTGCTTCTGAATCTGCACTTAAAACCTTAGGGGAAGTAAAAGCTACTGGAAGAAAAATTGCTGTTTTAGGCGATATGTTAGAACTTGGACACTATACGGAAGAAGCTCATAGAAATATTGGGAAAATTGTAAAAGATAACGCTGATATACTTATCGTGGTTGGTGCTAGAGCAGAAAAAATAAAAGAGGGTGCTATTGAAGCTGGGATGTTAGGAGATAGCATTCCTAAATTTTTAAATTCAAAAGAAGCAGGGGAGTACTTAAAAACTTTTGTACAAAAAAATGATTTTCTACTTATTAAAGGTTCACAAGGTATGCGAATGGAACATGTGGTAGAAGCTATACTAGAAGATAAAAAAAATAAATCTCAACTTCTTGTTCGTCAGGATCCAGAATGGATTGAAAAGAATTAGGTTCTAAAAACTAGGTTCTAGTGGCTAATTTTTTTTTCTTTAATTTGCGAAAGATCATATAATGATTTAAGTTTTGTTAATCCTCGATGCGTTTGCACAGCAATAACATTTTTTGTTTGTCCAGTTTTTAGAGATATTTCTTTTAGTGATAAATCATGTATGTATCGCATACTTATTACTTTTTGATATTTTTTTGGTAAATTTTTTATTAGTAGAAGTACTGCTTTGCCATCTAAAACATTTAAATAACGTTCAGCTGAATCATTATCTTCGATTGGTTCAAAGCCTTTTTCTAAAAGTATATCAAGTGAAGTTGTTTTATGTTTTCTATATTGATCTACTATTAGATTATTAAGGACATGATAGAGAAAAGCTTTCATCATATCAATTTTCCCTCCTTTCACAAGATATTTCCATGTTTTTGTAAAAGTATCCTGTACTAAGTCTTTACTTATTGCATGATTGTGAGTTTTGAAAAATGCATGCACATTGAGTCCTTTTTGATAATCATAATGTGCTGTGGTCAGTATTATTTGTTGTTCTATTGTTTGTTTGGTGGTTATAAAAAGTTAAAAATAGTTTAAAATAAAAGGAGATTTTGTCTTATTTACCTAAATATTGTAATATCTTAGATTTAATGAATATTGTTAGTTTTAATGTTATTTTAATATAGTAACCTTTTCAGTTTTAATAGTCAATACAAAAAAGTGGCTAAATCTGTTGATTTTGTGGATAACTTAATGTAAAATTAATATTTGTATATCTTGCAAACTTAAACACTAGGTGTTAATATAAGTAGTATTATGGCAATTTTAATTATTGAAGATGAAAGGAAGTTGGTAGATATATTAAAAATAGGTTTGAAAGGAGAGCGCTTTTCTGTTGAAGTAGCTTATTCTGGAGAAGAAGGTTTAGAGAAAGCGATGAAGAACGAATACTCTTTAATTATTTTAGATATAATGCTTCCTGGAAAGGATGGTATTCTTGTTTCTAAAGAACTTAGGGAACATCATATTCATACACCTATAATTATGCTCACAGCTAAAGGTAGTATCGAAGATCGAGTGATTGGTCTTAACGCTGGTGCTGATGATTATCTTATTAAACCTTTTAGTCTCAAAGAACTTTTTGCTCGAATTCGTGTTATTTTACGTCGTAGAAAGACAACCGATAGCGATATAATAAAAATAGCTGATTTGATAATGGATAAAAAAAAGCACGAAGTTACTCGTGCTGGTAGAGTTATCCCTCTTACTCCTAAAGAATATAAACTTTTAGATGTTCTTCTTTCTGGTAATGGAGAGGCAATAAATAGACGAAAACTTATTGATCATGCTTGGGGGCCTGGTTTTAAAGAAACGAATAACGAATTAAATGTTCATATTAAATATTTACGCACAAAAATAAATGAAATTAATAAAAAACCTTTGATCCATACTATACGTAGTGTTGGATTTATTTTGAAAGAATAAACGTATTTATACGTCATTATTTATATAAAGTAATTTTTAAAATATAATGACAAAAAAATTCAAAAATAAAATAGAAAATAAATTAAAAGAATCAGAAGAGAGGTATCGTCGTCTTTTTGAAAGTGCTCATGATGGAATACTTATACTTGATTCAGACACTGGTCAAATTACAGATGTAAATCCTTTTTTAATTAATTTACTTGGTTATTCAAAAGGTGAATTTTTAGATAAAAAATTATGGGAAGTTGGGGCATTCAGAAATATGAAAGCAGCTAAAGATGTTTTTAAGATCTTACAAAAAGATGGTTATGTCCGTTATGAAGATTTACCTTTAGAAACAAAGGATGGTAAATCTATTGCTGTTGAGTTTGTTAGTAATTCCTATATGGCTGGTGGTACGCTCGTTATTCAATGTAATATACAAGATATAACTGAACGTAAAAAAATAGATTTAATAAAAGAATCAAAAAGATTACTTGAGGAAGAAAAATTAAGAGTAGAATCAATTTCTGATGCGGCTCATGAACTTCGTACTCCTCTTGCGATAATGAAAGGTAATGTGGATTTGGCTATGCATCATAGAGGAAAATCACCTAAAAGTGCTCTTAAAGCTGTGGATAATGAAATAAAACATCTCTCTAATGTTCTTTCAGATCTTTCTCTTATAACTTCTAAAGCATGGGAGTTAAAAAATAGAATTGTTTACAAAAAAATAAATCTTAGGTCATTAATCACATCGGTTGTGACTAGATCTAAGGTTCTTGCTTTTAATAAGAATATTTCAATAAGTTCTGTAAAAATACCAAATATAACTATTTTAGGAGATAAGGAATATTTAGAAAAAATGCTCATTAATCTTATTAAAAATTCTATTATTTATGGTAATAAAAATGGCCGTACTGTAATTAATGTTAAACAATCTGAAAGATTCATTATAATAAATGTAATTGATGATGGAATTGGTATATCTGAAGAAGATTTGCCTCACGTATTTGAACGATTTTACAGAGCAGACAAATGTTATCGCTCTAATGGAAATAGTATAGGTCTAGGATTAGCTATTGTAAAATGGGTTGCAGAAATTCATAGTGGTACAGTCAGTGCTGAAAGTAAAGGAGAAGGGAAGGGTAGTATTTTCAGTGTTTCTCTACCAATAAAAACTGCTAATAAATAAACAATAAATAACAATTTATAGTCTATTATTTGATTGTATTTTTGTGTGTTTCTTTGTAATATTTTTAATTTTAAAACGGCTTCTATAATATGAAGACAGTAACAAAAAAGAATTTAGCACAAGTTTTTAAACCCGTTGGACCTGATTTTTTTGAGCATTTATGGGAAGAGGGTTGGGCATATATTAAAACTGTAGTTGATGTTGTACGAGAACCAGTTTTGATTCTTAATGAAGATCTTCTTGTATTAGCTGCTAATGAACCTTTCTATCAGATGTTTCAAGTTAAACCAGAAAGTACTGAAAATAGAATTGTGTATGAGCTTGGTAATGGTCAATGGAATATTCCTGCTCTTAAAAAACTTCTTGAAAATATTTTACCCGAGCATACTTTTTTTAAAGGTTTTGAAGTTACTCATGAATTTCCTGTAATTGGATCTAAAATAATGATTTTAAATGCTCGTCAAATTTATTTTAAAAAAGATGCAGCTTTAGAATTATTTCCTCCTATTATACTTCTTGCTATAGAAGATATTACAGAGATGATGGGTGTTGCTGAAATGCTTGCTCGTCATACGACTCAATTTGAAGTAAAAATGGCAGAACAAACAGAAAAGTTAGAAAGTCGAATTAAGAAATTAGAGAAGGAAATAAATGAACTAAAAGGAGAATCTCCTAAAATATAAAAATTATTGTAATATATTTATCTTTTGAGCGTCACCTCATAAGAGATAAAAATTTTATTAGAAGTTTAACTTATATTACCTGTAGTGGGTAAAAAATATATGGATTCATCATTTAATTCGTCTACAACTAAACCGTTATATAGAGGTACTCAAATCGTTTGGTATATTTTTGGTATTTTAGAAGTGTTATTATTATTCCGATTTGTTTTAAAATTACTTGCCGCAAATGGAGGAGCTGGTTTCACTAGTTTTATTTATGATGTAACCTATATCTTTGTAACTCCATTTATTAGTGTATTCCGAGTTTCTTATCTAGATGGTAGTGTTTTTGAATGGACGACTCTTCTTGCTATGTTAGTTTATTGGATTTTAGCTATTGGTATTATTAAATTATTTGTTATGGGGAAAACTGTTTCTACCCCTGAGGCTGCAGTTAAGATGAATAATAAAGAGAGTTAGATTATTATTAATTTATATAAAAATATATGGAAATAATTATTTGGATTATATTTGGTGGATTAGTTGGTTGGATTGCTTCTATTATTATGAAGACAAACCAACAGCAAGGCATAATGCTTAATATTATTGTTGGTATTATAGGTGCTGTAATTGGGGGATGGATTATGAACTTCTTTGGCCAAAGTGCTGTGACTGGTTTTAATTTTTATAGTTTTCTAATTGCCATTCTTGGCGCTGTTATACTTATTTTTATTGTTAAAACCTTACGACGTTCTTAGTTTATTGTTAGTTGGTAGTGAAAAAAAAATGAAAAAGTCTAATAAAAATTTAATAATAGTTGGATTTGTTTTTTCTTTTATTTTGTTTTTATTTGCACAAAAAGCTTTTGCTACTATTGATATAGAATTAGGTATTGGTTCAAGAGGGAATGAAGTGATGAAACTTCAACAATTTTTGGCCACAAATCCTATTGTTTATCCTGAAGGAATAATTTCTAATTATTTTGGTTCATTGACGGAGGATGCTGTAGTAAGGTTTCAGAAATTTTATAGTCTTCCCCTTACTGGTAGAGTAGATTTAAAAACACAAACAAAAATAAACAGTATTATGTCATCTGACATTGATCTTAGTTCCGATGATTTAGATTCACAATTGCTAACTATGCAAGGTCTCCAACCTGATAGACCTTATTATTATTACTATCTTACTCAAGCAATAAATAGGTCCCAACTACTTGTGCATTAAGAGGAAGAGTAGCTAAAGAAGAAATAGGTTTTAGGTTCTAGTAGCTAGCTTCTAGGGAAAAAATAAAAAAGCGCAAGAATATTTATTCTTGCGCTTTTCGCTCAATTAAGTTTTTATTTTTTTAAGTACAAAAAACACTAAAAGAGCAAAAGAAATAAAAAAGATTATGCAAAAATATATATGAATATTCTGCATTGGGTTTTTAAAGGAACTTCCTAAAAAACCCGAAATCAAAAATAGAAAAAATAATATACGAACGATTTCGGTTCTTACTCTTTCTGTGAGTTTTATTTTTAATTTTTTCACGAACAAAATACTCCTTTTTGTTGAACGTAATATCTGTTTATATCGTAGCATAAAGCAATGTATTTGTCAAGTATTTAGAGATTGCTAAAAATTACTTATTGTGTTATAAATAATAAAGAAAATAAAATAATTTTTTAAAAGGAGTAAAAAATGGATTTTTTAAGATCTTTAGTAATTATTGCTAGTTATGAGTTTTTGGTTCTTTTGTTTTTTTATATTTCATTATTAATAATAGTAAGATATAATTATAAACCAGATAATAATGATTATAGAAAAATTCTCTTTTCTGTATTTGTAATCATTTTTATTATTCTTTTAACAATAGCAATAATTTTATTGTTACTATATAGATTATTTGCCAGCTAGTTAGTTGGCAATTTTTTTTGAAAAAACTATGAATCATAATAGATTTTTTATAAGATATAAAAATGGATCTTTTTGATAGTTTTGATCGAGTTTCAGGACCAGAGAAAAAATGGATGACTGTTTCATCTGAGCTTGAGGATTTAGATGGAAATAAAAAAAACATAAAAATAGAACTTATGGAAGACGGCAAACCTCGAGCAGTAGCATTTTTTGATATTGATGGAACTTTGGCTCACTTGGAGACTATACATAGCAAAGCTATAGCTAAACTTTTTCCAGATGAAGAACCAGTGGAACTAGAGCAAACTTATTATAAGGGTTTTAAATTAGGAAATTCTTTTCGAGAATTTGATCGAATGCGTGGGATTTATATTGACGGACATTTAGAATGGAAAGATCCTGAAGTTTATTTAAAAGATCGTTTTACTCCACATGCTGAAGAGATTGATCAGCCAGAGCATTCTACACATAATATTGCAGCAGCAATACTTGAGGAATATGGAAAAGTTGCTGCCCAGATATGTGATGAGTTATATCAAAAGAGTCCAGAAGAATTTTAAAAATCGAATATTGCTCCGATATTTAAGTTGGCACAAATGTATGCAAGGCTTGGTATTCCAATGGTTGGATTTACTGCTAACGCTAAAATATTTGTAGAAAAATTAGCAAAGTATTTGAAATTGTCAGATATCTTTTTAGATATTGCTACAGATGAAACTATGGCTGGTGGTGGAAAAGAGATAGCGATACATTATCTTATTAGTAAACTAGAATCCAAAGGTATTCCAATGCCAGAGGGTAGAATGATATTTGTTGGTGATTCTTTGAGAGGTGACATTGGTACTAGTTTAACAGCTCGGGAAAAAAATAAAGGAATTTTTGGGCAAGGAATTTTAGTATTAAAAGATAAAAATGCATTGATTGAAATAGAAAAACAAATTAATGCTGATCCAAAACTCCGAGACATTGCGGATAATATTAATGTAAATGCTTTTGTTGTAGAAGATGTGCCACTTGATGAAGAAGGTAATCTAATGATGCTTTCTAGGTTTAGAGATCAATTTTTAAGAAAGCTTTAGTTTCGGGTGTTGGAGACATGGTAGATGTTATATTTGTGCTTTGTGACCCTACAGAGAATCGGACTCTGATTTTATCCTTGAGAAGGATATGTCCTAACCGTTAGACGATAGGGCCAAATTTAATTTTAAATTTGTCAAAAATAGACGCTTGCCCTTCCGTAGTTTTAGTGAATAATAGATAGGGCTATTAGAAAAATATAACATTTTTTGTAAAAAAGACAAAAAAATAGCTCGGTCACTAGAAGAGTGAACCGAGCATACGGGTATTAAAATACCCAAAAATAACCCGTGTACATAGGCAATTCTCCTTTTTAAAAAAATTTTAAAAAAATAAAAAAAATGCCGTAAGCCTAAATTTTTTTTGTAAACGTCTCTAATTCTCGTAGAGACAAAATTTAGGAAGTACATTTTGCCTGTAAATAGGTTTCCATATCCTTTTGAAGTTATCTCCAGGATTTCTGGATTTTAAAGAACGCAAAACGACTTAATTAATATGCTACTTTATTTCAATATTAAGTCAATAAAAATTGTGGATAACTTTATTCCTCCATTTTTGTTTGCCCGCCTAAATTATTCATTTTGGCGGGGTTTTTCTATTGAGAGTGTAGAAAGTTCTGGTGAAGTACCTGCTATACGAAGCACGTCTTTATCTATCTTTTTTAATTCTTTGTTTGAAGCGTTGTAATGATTCACAACAGTACCAAGTGCGTTTCCAAGCTTGTCGTGATATTCGTCAAAAGATTTTAGATGTTTTCCTAAATCTTCTACTTTTTTTATTATTTCTTTTGCTGATTCTTCTATTTTTAAAGCTTTTAATCCTTGAAGCACTGTTTGCAAATATGCTAAGAAAGAAGTGGGAGAAGTAATAATAACTTTATATTTTCCAGCAGCACGCTGAATAAGATTTTCATTTTCTTCTGACGCTCCGACTTTATTGGTTAATAAATCATAATATATAGCTTCGTGAGGAATAAACATAAAAGCAAAGTCAGTTGTGTTTTTACTAGGTTGTATATATTTTGCAGTTTCTACAATTCTATTTTTTAAATCATTTACAAAAACTGTCTCCAATCTTTTTTTCTCAGCATCATTAGTTTCTTCTGCCATTTTATTATAATTTTCAAGAGAAAATTTTGAATCTATTGGAATAATTTTATCTTTTACAAATACCACTGCATCTACAATAGTTCCATCAGGGAAGGGGTATTGCATTTGATACGAACCAGGAGGAAGAACATTTTTTAGAACTGTTTCTAGATAATATTCTCCTAATATTCCTCTTTGTTTTGGATTTTTTAGGACATTTTCTAAACTTTGTAATTGGTCAGCAAAAGATATGACTTGTTTATTTGTTTCATCTAATTTAGTTAATTTTTCTGTCACATCTCTGATTATTTTATTAGATTCAGAAGAATGAAATCTTAAACTTTCATTTACTTGTTTGTTTGATTCTCCAAGTTTATTGTCTACATTTTTTATTAATTCACTTACTTGCGTTAATAATTGTATTCCTGTATCATCTTTTTCCTTCCTTTTCCCAAACAGAAAATAAGCAATAATACCTCCAATTAAAAATGCTATTATAATGATTGTTAGATTTTCCATATTATTTATTTAAGTAATATTTTAACGTATAAATCCAATCTTCATCTTCCGGATCTTCTCTTTTTTTTGTTTCCAAAAACCATTCCAGATAGCCACGATCTATTTTTGCTACATCTTCTAGTGTTTTCCCATTATGTTTTCCGAAAGAAAATGAATACATTAGAGATGGTTTTGAAGATATTTCAATCATTTCTTTTAGTGTTTCTTTATTATTGAAATTTTTATCTTTTTTTATTTTATCAAAAAGTCTTTCATATAATTTTTCTAATACCAAAACATCACCCAATGCATTGTGTGCTTCTGCTTCTATCTCAATATCTAAGAAATAACGTAAAAATTGAAGTTTATGTTGTGGAATTTTGTTTTCTTTATCTAGAGCACGAGCTACACGTAATGTACAAATGACATTTTTAGGATTTATACCTTCTTTTTTTATCATTGCTATATCAAATTTTGCATTATGAGCTACTACTATAGAATTTTCATCTTCAAAAAGATTTTTGATTTTATCAAAATCTAGGCTATCTTTAAAAGATATTTTATTTTCTACCATTTTGTTTGTGATGTGATGTACAGCTGATGCTTCTGCTGGTATCTTTATTTCTGGTTTAAACAATTCACAAAAAATTTCATCTTTAGCTTGCCCAGGCGAGTAAATTTTATAGGCGAGTTGACATAAAAAATCTTTATTATCTACACCCGTGGTTTCTGTATCAAAAAATATGATCTTTTGCATAGTGCTATTTTAGCATATTTTTGATATAATATAAAAAAGAAATGTTATTTTTATAAAGCAATCTATCTGGCGAAGCTTCGCCAGCGAACTGCTCGTCGCTCAAGAAAATAATAGTCGGATTACCTCCTTTATTTTCTAAGCTCCTGCGCAAGACTTTCTAAAAACAACATTTCTTTTTTATAATAGTATTTTTTATAATTTATGTTAATTTTCTAGCTACTAGAACCTAGTCTCTAGAACCTAATTTATAATGTTACACGAACAAATAAAAAACAAAATAAAAGAAGCTATGTTAGCGAAAGATGT
>PFRK01000002.1 GCA_002788475.1 Candidatus Nomurabacteria bacterium CG_4_9_14_0_2_um_filter_32_10
CAAAAACTATATTGCTATATTTTTTATTCCCATTGGATGAGTCTATACGCCCACCTAGTCCACGAACTATAATTTCAATTTGTGTTTTTTTATTTTCTATTTTTCGCGTAAGCAAGGTAGCATTATAATTAGTCTTCAAAAATTCCCTACTATCATTAATCGGAGTACCATCTACATTCCACGTAGGTATTATTTGCTTTTTGTCTTCATACAAAATATCGTTTAAATCAAAGGAAGAACTAGGTGTTCTATATTCAATAACAGTGTTGTTTTTATTAAAAGTACCACTCTCCGAAGTGAATATGGAACTACCGAGCATAAATAAAATTGCAATGGAAGCAAAACCGATAGAAACCCATGGCAACGATCGTTTTTCTTTTTTTATCTCAATTTCTTCTCTTACAAATGTAACTTTCTCCAATATTTCGTTTTTTAAGGAAAGGTTATTCTCCGGGACTTTTTGATTTCTCTCCCCCCATTTTTTAAAAACTTCACTAATATTTTTATATTTACTCATACATTTGCGTTTTTATTATTGATCGCGCATGACCAAGCGCGCGATGTATCTTTACTCTAAGAGTCACCTGATTTATATTTAATATTTTTGTCATATCTTTAAAAGAAAGATCAGCAATATAACGAAGCCTAATCAATTCTCTATCTTCCTTCTCAAGTTTTTTTATTAACTGCTCCACAAACTGCATCTCTTCATTAATTTCATCTTTAAATGATATATCATGCAAATTATAATCAAACTCAACTTGTCGATTATTTTTTCGCCAATACATTCTCATTTCATTTCGAGCAATACTAAAAATCCAAGCAGAAAATCCTCCATTTCTTTCTTTAAAATTAGGCAATGCTTCAATGGCCTTCAACCAGGATGTCTGTAAAATATCATCGGCTACGGACCAGTCATGCAACGTATTAAAAAGATAACCATATAATTTTGGTGTTATTTCATCCCAGAGCTCCCCAACTTGGTCTTTGTTCAATTTCATACGATAATTTCTATAATTTATAAGTGATCACTTAAGTATAATGCATCAGAGACAAAAAATGTTACAATCCTCACATTTTATGTTTTTGCTGCCAAAATATTGTGCGACCAACCAAAGGATAGGCAGGCATGCTAAAATAAAGCTATGGCATCTCTCAAACAACTCAAAACTCAGTTTTTGGAATATGTAGAAATAGAAAGAGGTAGAGCAATAAATACTGTAAAAAATTATGACCATTACCTGACTCGCTTTTTAGATTTTACAAAAAATGATAACCCAGCAAATATAAATGAAGAAATGATACGAGAATTTCGTCTTTGGCTCAATCGTCAATCAACTGGCAACAACAGAGCTACCGGAGAAACTTTATCTAAAAAAACTCAAAATTATTACTTGATAGCGCTACGAGCGTTTTTGAAATATCTTGCACGACAAGAAGTAAAAACTATAACAGCTGAAAAAATAGAGTTAGCTAAAGTCGGAGAACGATCACTAGATCTTATTACTCATGCTGAACTTTCTAGACTATTAAAATCACCTAAAGGGAATGATCTAAAAAATTTAAGAGACAAAGCTATTTTGGAACTTTTATTTTCTACCGGCCTGCGTGTTTCAGAATTATGTTCTTTAAATAGAGATTTGGATTTAAGTTCAGATGAATTATCTATCCGTGGAAAAGGAGGAAAAGTACGAGTAGTTTTTATTTCTGATGATGCAAAAAATGCTGTCAGAGCATATTTATCTGCTCGCAAAGATATGAGTGATTCTCTTTTTGTACAAATTGGAAATGAATTAGCAAAAAAAACTAAAAACGGAGAATTCGGTTCTTTAGCTCGAAGATCTATTGAAAGGATTGTGAAACAACATGCCACAAAAGCAGGCATCTCAAAAAGAGTCACACCCCACGTAATGCGTCATATGTTTGCAACTGATTTACTTAGTAATGGAGCAGACCTACGTTCAGTCCAAATAATTTTAGGACATGCAAATATAAATACTACACAAATCTACACCCACGTGACCGATAAACATTTAAAAGATATACATAAAAAATTTCACAATATAAAATAAATAATACTTATCCCGTACTAAATTTTTGATTACGGGATATAATGATAAAGATTATTAATAAAATTTTAGTACTGGGATGAAAATAATTTCTTGGAATACAAACGGGTTACGAGCCACTGTGAAACAGGGTTATTTTGAGCCACTATTTAAAAAATACAAACCTGATGTAGTTTGTTTACAAGAAACAAAGGCACATCCTGAACAACTTACAGAAGAATCACGTAATCTAAAAGAATATTATTCATATTTCTCTCATTCCCAAACAAGAAAAGGATATAGTGGTGTTGCAATCTATTCAAAAGAAAAACCACGAGAAATTTTTTATGGAATGAATCAAAAAGGACAGAAAAAAAACTTAGACAAAGAAGGTAGATTGCTAGGTATAAAATTAAAAAACTTTACAATCATAACTGGATACTTTCCAAATGGAGGATCAGGCCCACATAGATTAAAATATAAATTAGAATTTTATGATGCATTTTTAAAATTTATTTTAAAACTTCGTAAAAATGGTGAACACGTTATTTTCTGCGGAGACATAAATACAGCGCATGAAGCAATAGACCTTGCACATCCAAAAGCAAATGAAGAAAATACTGGATTCCTCCCCATTGAACGTGCTTGGATTAGTAAAGTAATTAAAAATAATTTTATAGATGTTTTCAGATATTTTTATCCAGACAAAATTGGTGCATACACATATTGGGACCAAAAAACTCGCGCACGAGACAGAAATGTCGGCTGGCGTCTTGATTACTTTTTCGCTAGTTCTGAAATTATTCCAAAAATAAAAAAGACAGGCATGCTCTCCGACTATTATGGTTCCGACCACTGCCCTATTTATATAGAATTATAATTCCACTATTTCTATTTTGGTATTTTTCCTAAACCATTTTTGAGATAGTTTTTTTATGTTAGGAGTGATATCTGTCACAAGAATTTTGGTTTTTCCTTTTTGAGAAAGTTTTTTCTCTACTTCATGGTGTTTAATAAAATATTCTTTCAACTTTTTAGGAATAATTTCGTCTTGAGAAATAACTCTTACTTTTTTACCTAAAACTTTTTTAATTTCATTTTTATAAAATGGATAATGAGTACAGCCAAGGACTAAAGTATCCAATTTTTTATTTAAAAATGGTTTCAAATATTTTTTTATAAATTGTACTGCCAAAACTTTCTCCCCTTCCTCTATTAAGGGCACAAGCATCGGTGCAGAATTTTGAAAAACTTGTGTTTTCTTATTTATTTTTTTAATCTCATCCGGAAAAGTATTTGAAGTGATAGTTCCTAATGTTCCAAGTATCCCTACCTTCCCATACTTAGCTGCCTCTTCAGCGGCTGGAATAAGTACACCTAATATTTTTCTTTCCGACTCTCCCATTATTTTTCTAGCATGATTATATTGAACTAAATATTCTTGTTGAATTCTTCGCAAAGCTCTCGCTGAAGAAGTATTACAAGCAATGATGACAATAGCACAATTTTCTTTTCTAAATAAATAATCCACTGCTTCACGGGTGAATTCATAAACAGCTTCATGAGAGCGATTACCATAAGGTACTCTTTTTGTGTCTCCTAAATATACATAATCATATTCTGACATTGCATTTCGTATAGCTTTCGCAATAATAAGCCCACCCAATCCTGAATCAAAAATTCCAATTTTCATATGTTTTTATTCTAGCATATCTTTTTATTAGTGATATTATTATAATATGCAAAAAGTTTGTAAAACATGTAAAAATAAATTTGAAATGGATCATGAAGATTTAAATTTTTATGAAAAGATGAAATCTCCACCACCAAACTACTGTCCAGAATGTCGTATAGTACGAAGACTCGCTTTTCGTAATGAAAGAACTCTATACAAAAGAACTTGTAGTAAAAGTGGCAAACCAATAATTTCTATTCATCCAAAAAATACCCCATTCCCTGTTTATGATCAACACTTTTGGTGGGGAGATGATTGGGAGGCACTAGATTATGGTCAAAATTACGATCCAAATAAAACTTTCTTTAAACAATTTCTTAAACTTAGAAATAAAATTCCTAGAATTTCCCTATTAAACATTAACGGAGTAAACAGTGATTATGTAAATAACTCAGAAGATAACAAAAATTGCTACCTATTATTCGCCGCTCAAAAAAATGAAGATTGTCTATACGGCAGACTTGTATACAGAAGTCATTTTATAGTCGATAGTGATTTCGTTCAAGATTCAGAACTTTGCTACGACTCAATAGACTGTCGAAATTGTTACAACTGTCTGGTATGTGACAACTGCGAAACAAGTACTGACCTAATTTTTTGTTTTAATTTAAAAGATTGCCAAAACTGTATTTTTTCAACAAATTTAAGACATAAAAATTATCATATTTTTAACAAGCCCGTTTCAAAAAAAGAATTTGAACAAAAGAGAAAAGAAATTCTATCCTCATATTCTAATTTAGAAAAAGCTAAAAAAGAATTTTCTGAATTTAAAAAGAAAGCTATTGTAAAATATGCCTATCAGATTAAATGCCACAACACCACTGGAGACTATATGTATAATTGTCATGACGTTAAATATGGTTTTGATACCGAAAATTCTAAAAACTGCAGATATGTGGCAGATGCAGAAAGCACAATAGATTGTTGGGATATGAATAATACATATTACAAACCAGAACTTAATTTAGATGTGATGGGTGCCCTTCAAACATACAATGTTAAACATTCAGTTTATGTATTAACTTCAAGCAATATTGAATATTGCGACAGTGTTCATAATTGTGAAAGTTGTTTTGGTTTCATTGGTTTAAAAAAGAAAAAATATTGTATTTTAAATAAACAATATAGTAAAGAAGAATATGAAAAACTAAAAGAAATAATAATAGGAAATATGAAAAAAGAAGGAGTGTATGGAGATTTTATTTCCCCAGAACTATCTCCTTTTGGTTATAATGAAACCCTAGCACAGAGTTATATACCAATGAATGAAAAGGAGGCAAAAGAAAAAAACTTTAACTGGCAAGATAAAACCACAGGAACATACGGAAAAGAAACAATTAAAGAAGGAGAAATTCCGGAAACCATAGAAGATGTATCAGAAAACCCGCCTGACGGGCGGGTAGATATTTTGAAAGAGATTCTAGTATGTAGCGACTGCAAAAAGAATTTTAGAATAACATCGGCAGAATTAAATTTTTATAAAAGAATGCATATTCCCCTACCACACAAAGATTTTGAATGTCGCCATAAAGAAAGAATGTCTAAACGCAATCCTCGCAAACTCTGGCACAGGAAATGTATGAAATCTGGATGTAATAATGAATTTGAAACAGCCTATTCTCCTGAAAGAACAGAAATAGTGTACTGCGAACAATGCTATAATCAAGAAGTATATTAACTTGACATTAAATCTAAATTTAAGTATACTATAAGATATAATGATTTTCCCTTCATAAATTTTACCTGTCCCGTACTAAATTTTTGATTACGAGACAATAAGGATAAAGATTATTAATTAAAATTTTAGTACTAGGATGCAGAAATGTATAGATAGTACAATATCTGGTAGAAATTTAGATCACGATTATCTCTTGTGGATTAAAACCCACGCAA
>PFRK01000032.1 GCA_002788475.1 Candidatus Nomurabacteria bacterium CG_4_9_14_0_2_um_filter_32_10
ATTGTACGAGGATATCCATCAGCTATAAGATTTATATCTGCTATTAAATCCGAAATCAAAATATTAGTAAATAAAGTTGTGGTTAAAAAATCTGGCTGAAGCACTCCACGAGTTACTGAATCTTTGACTAAAGTACTAGTATAGTTTCCACTTTTTATAAGTTTCCTATATTCATTACCAGTGGATGTAAAAAGACATTCACGTCCATCTTGTTTCTTTAAAACATTAATAAGTAACTCTACTTGAGTACCTTTCCCAGAGCCTGCTATCCCAAAAAATATAAAAGTTTGTGGTTGCATATTCTAAGAATACAAGATTTAAGTAGATAAATCAACCTCACCCCGTCTGCTACTGCATCCACCCCTCTCCATTATTAAAAATGGAGAGGGGTCAGGGGTGAGGTGAATTTTTGTGATAAATATGCTTTAATTACATCATGAAAAAGGAAATTATAACCATCAATGGAGATTTAGGAAGTGGAAAATCAAGTACAGCAAAAGGAGTCGCTAAAGCCCTAGGGTTTAAACATTTTTCTTCTGGAGACTTTTTTCGACAAGTCGGATTAGAACTTGGTTTATCTGTAACCGAAACAAATATAAGAGCTGAAACTGATAAAAAAATAGATGAAATGACTGATCAAAAACTACGAAACCTTAATAATGAAACTAGGGTCATTGTTGACTCTCGTACAGCTTACCACTGGATTCCTGAATCATTCAAAGTATATTTAGATCTGTCGCCAGAAATAGCACAAAATAGAATTTTGAAAAGTATAAAAAGTGACATTTTAAGAAAAAAAAGTGAGAATATTTCTACAATAGAAGAAGTTTACAAAAAAATGAAAGAACGTTTTGAAAGTGAACAAAAAAGATATTGGGATTTATATAAAATACATAATACAGATAAAAATAATTATGATCTAGTAATTGACACAAACAAAAATAATCTTGAACAAGTTATAAACATTATTGTATCAGAATACAAGAAGTGGATTGCTCAATAAAATAAAAACCCCCCCCTGACAAGGCCTGTCCGCCTTTGAAGGAGGGATAATAACTAGCCACTAGAACCTAGAACCTAGAACCTAGAACCTAATCCTAGTATTCCCTCATCGATATCTGGGCATCTACTTTTTTGATGAGATCTAGAACTACGGAGACAACAATGAGAAGAGCTGTACCACCGAGAGCGATAGCTGTGATGCCTGTAAGAGACCTTACAATAAGAGGTAGCACTGCAATAAAACCTAAAAATGTAGCACCAAGTAATGTAATACGACTTAGAACTTTTGAAATATAAGCAGAGGTAGAAGCTCCTGGACGAATACCTGGAATAAATGCACCATTTTTCTGTAGATTAGTAGCAAGAGCTTCAGGATCAAATGTGACTGCTGTATAAAAATAAGTGAAAAGAAACACTAAAATAAAATAAAGCACAGCATAAATCACACTCGTTTGAGAAAATGAAACAAGTACTTTAGAAATAGATAACAAAATTGAATTAGAAGAATTTGCTAAAAAGTTTCCAATCATCTGTGGAAAAAGTAAAAGAGAAAGCGCAAAAATTATTGGAATAACCCCCGCCTGATTAACACGAAGAGGTAAATACGTAGAACCCCCACCATACATCTTCATTCCCCTTACGCGTTTAGCATAAGTTACAGGGATAGGACGTTCTGCTTCTGTAACGACGACAACACCTGCGATCACAGCAATACCTGCTACTAAAAATAATAGGAAGAGTGGAATCTGAGAAACATCAAAGGTAAAAATAAGTTGACTTACCTCTGATGGAATTTGAGCGACAATACCAGCAAAAATCAATATAGAGACACCATTACCAATACCAAATTCAGACATAAGTTCACCAATCCACATTATTAACATTGAACCCGAAACAACAATAATCAGATTAGTAATACGATCAAAAGCCGTCAAATTTACTAAAATATTTTGACTTTCAAGAATAGCTAAAAGGCTAAACCCCTGAATCGCAGCTAATGGAACAGTAAGTAATCTTGAATATTGAGTAAATCTCTTTCTCCCTGCTTCACCTTCTTCATGATAAATTCTTTTTAATGCAGGGACCATAATAGTCAAAAGTTGCATAATAATAGAGCTAGTAATATAAGGTCCTACTCCGAGCATTATTATAGAAAGGTTAGAAAGTCCACCTCCAGAAAATATATTTAAAATACCAAAAAATTGGTTATTAGTGAGGAAACGATTAAGTTCTAAAGTATCAATCCCCGGTATAGGAATAGCAGAAAGTAATCTAAAAACTACCAATGCAAAAAGTACGAATAAAACTCTTTTTCGTAAAATAGTATCAGTCCAAATTAATTTTATTTTATTCCAAAAATTTTCCATTATATTTACTTTACAAACTTTATAAACTTTTTACTTTATGAACTTAAACAACCTTACCACCGGCTTTCACTATTTTCTCTTTTGCAGAATCTGAAACTAAACATTTAGAAATTTGAATAACCATACCTAAATCCATTTTACCATTTAAAATTTTAATTTTTGGGATCCAACCTTTCCTTTTTTTAATTACTTTTAATTCCAATAATTTGTCAGGGTTAACTTCTCCGCCTTTAGCAAATAAAGTTATAATCTTATCTAGAGATACACCAACAGGCTTTATAGCAAAAGAATTAAACTGATATCCACGATTTTTAGGTAACTTCTTTATAATATCACGAAGTTCAGGCCGACGTTTGTTGCCCGCTCTAGCTGTTTGACCTTTTCCTCCTCTTCCAGAAGTTTTAGCATGTTTACCTCCACGGCCAACAATTCGATCTTTCTTATTCTTATGTTGTCTCTTTAAATTATGTATCTGCATATAATTAGGTTCTAATTTCTAGTGATTAGTTTCTAGTAATTTTTCTTTAACAACAGGTTCAATCACTATTTTTGTATATTTTGAAGAAATTTGAGAAAGCGCAACCATAACTGCTTTAGCATTATTTAATTTATTCTTACTTCCAGATAAAATTTTACCTGTAATATCTTTTATTCCAGCTAATTTTGCAATATCACGAAGTACTGTCCCTGCCACTAATCCACGGCCTTTGTTTGGCATAAGTATAATATATGAACTTGAAAATTTAGCAGAAACTTCATGAGGAATAGACATCGTTTTTGTAAGTTTTAGTCTAATCATATTTTTCTTTGCATTTCTCAATGCTTTATTTATTGCCAAAGAAGTATCTCCTGCTTTTCCTAGTCCTAAACCAATAGAACCTTTCTTATCTCCTGCAACCAATGCAACACTAAAAGAAAATCTACGTCCTCCAGCAACAACACGAGTCACACGACGAATACTTAAAATCTTCTGATCAAATTCAGGTTTTGGTCGACCAAAAGATGAAGATCGACGATTGTTATTCTTTTTTTTGTTTTCTTCTTCTGCCATAATTATTTATCCACCTAAATTTTTTAATAATATATTTTTTAATATCCTACTTTATTTTTGTAAAAAATTTTGGCGGATTAATTAAAACTTCAATCCACCAGCCCGCGCAGCATCAGCTACTAATTTTATACGTCCAGTATATTTAAAACCATTACGATCAAAAACAATTTCTTTAATTTTTAGTTTACCACAAACTTCCGCAATTATATTCCCTACTTGTTTAGCTCTTTCTGTTTTTGTACCCTTCGTTATCTTAATATCACTAGCTTCTGCTAAAGTCTTTCCACTTACATCATCAATAACCTGCGCGTAAATAAATTTATTAGAACGAAATACAGACAAACGAGGACGAACTAAAATACCAGAAACTTTTGCTCTGATTTTTGCTTTTAACCTTATTCTTTTTTCATCTTTTTTTATCATTTTGTTTTTGCCCCTATACCTGGTTTAAGGGATTCCCCTAAACCAGGTATAGGGACTTTTTAATTACGTTGTCTTTTTCCCTTGTTTTCGCCTTATAACTTCCCCTTCATAACGCATTCCTTTACCTTTATATGGTTCCGGTTTCTTTAGTGCACGTAAACTCGCCGTAAAACTTCCGACTAATTCTTTATCAATCCCTGTGATTGTAATATTATTTTTCTCAGCTGTGGCAGTAATACCTTCTGGTATAGGAACAATAACTGGATGAGAAAAACCTAAAGCAAAAACGAATTCTTTACCCTTAACTTCAGATTTAAACCCAACTCCCTCTAAAATTAATTTCTTCTGATATGGTGTCTCCACACCTTTAATCATATTTTTTATATGTGAAGCATAAGTACCCCAAAGAGATTTGGAAAATTTATCATTTCTTTTTATATTTAAAGTTATTAAACCACTTACAATATTTATAGTAATATCATCACGAAAAATTTTTGTTAGCGTTCCTTTAGGACCAACAACTTTCAAAACATCACCACTTTTTGTGACTTCAACTCCTTTTGGTATTTGTATTTCTTGTTTACCTATTCTTGACATAAATTTTTTGTTTTTTCTTTCTACTTTATGAACTTTATAACTTTCTACTTGTTCAAACTACCAAAGTTTGAACAGTGCTTCACCCCCAACTTGTTCTTTTCTTGCTTCTTTACCAGACAAAATTCCTTTTGGAGTAGAAAGAACAAGAAGTCCTGAACCATTTCTAACTGAATGAATATCCTTCATTTTAAAATAAACACGTCGAGATTGTTTAGAAATTCTTTCTACTTCTTCTATTTTAGGTTTTTTATCTACATAAATTAAATCAACCTCTAAAACAGGAAATCCTTTTCTAATTTTCTTAGAAACTTGTTTTACATATCCTTCTTTTTTTAGACATTCCGCAATAGCGTTCTTCATCTTTGAATATGGAAGAGAAACAGACTCTTTATCTGCAAGTCCTGCATTCTTTAACATTATTATCATGTTTGAAATTGAATCCATCCCGTACGAAATAGGACGCGTACACTTACGCTTCGTTGTCCTTTTTATAATTTATAATATATTTTATCATTTTCATAATTTTGTTTGTTTTATGCGTCCGCGATTTCGTTCGGGATTACCAAGAAGATTTACGAACACCTGGAAGCATTCCTTCATTTGCTAATTCTCTAAAGCAAATACGACATATACCAAAATCTCTCATATAACCATTTCCACGACCACAACGAAAACATCGATTTTTTTGTCGGGTAGAAAATTTTGGTGTTTTTTTAGATCTTGCTACTACTGATGTTTTTGCCATAAAATTAGTGCCTAGGGGGCTAGTTTCATAGTAAAGATTCTGGAGATTAGCCCCTAAAACTTAGTTACTAGAACCTAATTTAGATGATATCATGTATTTTTTCTTAAACCCTTATTTAATAAAGCTTAAGGAGAAATACAGATCAATCTATTTCTAGACCTTTATATACTAGCAAAATTATTAAGATTAGTCAAACAAATGTATTCGTCCACCACATTTGGCACTCAGTAGCTGATAATGAATTAAATATATACTGAAAAGGAGA
>PFRK01000034.1 GCA_002788475.1 Candidatus Nomurabacteria bacterium CG_4_9_14_0_2_um_filter_32_10
TTATCTGACTTTGATCTAGCTTCAATAAGATCTTTAGCAAAGTTTTGAAATAATTCTCTATTTTTGTTTGGGTTGTTTTCCATAGATTTATTTCTTTTTATCTTTTAATAATTTTTTATTTACTGTCTTCAATCTTTTCTTCGGTTCTCTAATACTTTCCTCGGTCGGTAAATTTTCAGGCATTGTACCACCTAATTCAATAATGGTTTTTCGGACTTTTGCCCCAACTTCTTGATGTGCGGTACTTGCTAATCCCTGTCCATGAATATTTTCACGACTAAGTTTTGCTTTAGTTTGAGTGGCTCGAAATAAATTTGCAGCTAATTCTTCACTTCCCATATGGTCTAAAATACTTTGTTTTTCATTTAGTTTTTTACGAATATGGATATCTTTTTGACGAAGTCCGCCATAAAGCCCCATATAACCAGCGTCTTGAAAATTAGCATAATTAAAAACTCCTGCAGATTTTGCCGCACTCATAAGTTTTTTATTATGTTCTGTCATTTCCTCACGAAGCATAACTCGTTTACTATCGTCTTCAAGTTGGTCTTGATTCTCTTGTCGGCGAGTTTGGATAGCAAAATATGATTTTGCCTTTCCTACGATTACTTTTGATGAATCAGCACTTTGCACAGCTAGATAACAGGCATATCTAGACATATTTGTATCAGAAATTTGGCGTTCAGCACCAGACCCAATAGAAACCATATCGTGTACATCCTCGAAATGGTCATCTGAGGGAAAACCACTGTTTTCACAGGCCATTTTTGCCTTTTCTATCACTGGAATAAAAAATCTGTATTCTGAATATTCTAAAACTTTCCCAAGTTCTCGAGCACTCCAGTATTCTTTACCATATTTATTTATTTTTTTTAATTCTTCAAAAATTGATGTTTTCATATTTTATTTAACTCCTAATTCTTTTAAATATTCGGCCATTTGCTTTTCAAGTTTTTGAAGTTGTGGTTCTAACTCAGCAAGTTCTTTCAAGTTTGCTTTTATATCAACAGGTTCTTCTTCTACAAAAGTATCTACATAGCGAGTGATGTTTAGATTGAAATCATTATCTTCTAATTCTTTGAATTCTACACTGCGAGCAAATTTTTCTATATCTTTGCGTTTCTTGTAGGTATCATAAATTTTCTCAATATTCTTTTCCTCAAGAACGTTTTGTGCTTTTACTGGTTTAAATTCTTTTGACGCTTCAATAAAAAAAATATCTTTTTTCTTTTCATTTGCTCCACCTTTTTCTCTTGATCTATCTATCACGAGAACAGCAACAGGAATTCCTGTTGTCTGGAATAATCCAGCTGGAAGCCCAATCACTGCATCAATAATATTTTCTTCAATTAATTGCTCACGAATTTTTCCTTCTGCTCCACTGCGGAAAAGCACACCGTGTGGAACTATCACAGCTATGCGACCCGTCTTTGGTTTGGCGGTTTCTACCATATGAGTAATGAATGCAAAATCACCTTTATCTTTTGGAGGAACTCCACGCCAAAATCTTTTATATTTATCAGCCTCAGTATGTTCTGCTCCCCATTTCTTAAGAGAAAAGGGGGGGTTCGCCACGATATTATCAAATTTCATTAAATGGTCGTTTTCTACAAGAAGAGGATTATTGAGAGTATCTCCCCATTCAAGACGAGCAGAATCTTTCCCATGAAGAAACATATTCATCCGAGCAAGCTGATATGTAGAGCCTGTTGATTCTTGTCCATAAAGTGCGTAATTTGTTGAACCTTGTTTTTCTACCTCTTCACCAGCGAGCAAAAGTAGCCCGCCTGAACCGCAACAAGGGTCACATATACGAGCACCCGGCTTTGGCTCAGCAAGCTTTGCAACAAGATGAGCAACATTTCTTACTGTGAAAAATTCCCCCGCTTTTTTCCCTGCATCAGCACCAAAGCGTTCAATCATGTACATATAAGAATTTCCAATAATATCATCGCCAGTATCTGATAAATCCATACCTGCGAAATCGTGAATTAAATGACGAAGCATTTTGTTTCTTTCGTTAAGTTTTCCAAGAGTTGATTCAGAATTGAAATCTACACTAAAGACACCCTCAAGCTTTTCTTTGTTTGCATCTTCTATTCGCTCAAGGGCTTTATTTATTTCTTCACCAACATTGTCTTGCTCTAAAACAGAATAGATGTAATCAAAGGAAGATTTTTTCGGAAGAAAAAATCGGTCAAGTTTCATTTTCTCCTCAATGCGCTTTTCATCACCCCCAAAACGCTTTTTGTATTCTTCGTGTCTTTTCTTTGACAGATCGCTCAAGTATTTAAAAAAGAGCATAGAAAGAACATAATCTTTGTAGATTCCCGCATCAACTTGAGTGCGAGAGGAGTCCGCCGCTTGCCAGAGAATTCTATTGAGGTCTTCTTGTGTGTATTTTTTTTGTGTCATGTTATTTTTTAATTAAGTTTGTAATAGTTGCGTTTATAATTTCTTGTTTGAGTTCTTTTTTCCTATCATATATTTTCTCTTGCTGTTTGATATTTTGGTTTAGTTTGATTAAAGAGTGTTGTGTTTCTAGTGGGGGTATTGGTATTTTTATTTCTTCTTCAAACTTTTTCCGTGATATTGCTCGTATGTATGAGCCTGCTACTGTTTCTAAAATTTTATTCTGCCCCTCTGTTGAATTAAAATAGAGCGATATATATTCTGGTAGTACTTCTTTTTTCTTTATTCTCAAAATTAAAAGTGATGATGAAGCTATAATATTAGAAACATCTAAATTGAAAATGGCAGAACGAAATGAGCCAACACCCATACCACGAGAAACGATAAGAACATCATCTTTCTGAAGAAAGGAAGCTGTGCGAGTGCCCTTAAACGAAATAGGGGTTAACTTTTCTGCTTCTGTGATATTTTCCCCTTGGGTTATATCTTTTGCCTGTAATACAAGAATATCCCTAGTTTTAACAGTTTCTATGGCTCCTCTAAAGGTATAGCCATTTATTACCTCTGCAAAATTTGATATTTTCATATACATACAGCAACTATACTGCATTTAAACTAAAAAAGCAAGTCCCTAGCCTGTGGATAACTTTTTGCTCTATATATAGGGTTTTAGAGGAGGTGTTCCTTTTGAAAACTTAGATAGCTCGATTTACTTAAAATAACATGGTCGGTAATTTCAATTCCTAAAATTTTTCCTGCTTCAATGAGCCGTTCGGTGATTTTCTTATCTTCGGTAGACGGATTTAGATCTTGAGACGGATGATTATGAGCAATTATTATGCTTGCTGAATGGAGAGCAATTGCTGGTTCAAAAACTTCTCTTGGATGAACAAGACTTGAGTTAAGTGTACCGATTGAAATGATTTGTCTTTCAATTAATCTATTTTGTGTATCTAAATAAAATGCGAGAAAATGTTCTTTCTTTGATTCACATATGTCAGAGCATAATTTCCAAACATCTTTAGCTGATAGAATTTCTGTTTTATTATCAGAATTTAATCTTTTCCCTAATTCAAACAATGCGAACACTTGCGAAGCTTTAGCATTACCAAGTCCTTTTATTTTTAATAAATCTTTTAGTGTTATATTTTTTATTCCAATTTTTTCAACGACTTTTAGAATTTTTTTAGAAAGTTCAAGAACATTCAACCCTTTTATTCCAGAACCGAGAAGAATTGCGAGAAGTTCGTGGTCTTTTAATTTACCTGAGCCGTATTTCGCAAGTTTTTCGCGTGGTAAATCAACTTTATCAAAATCCTTAATTTTCATAACTCAATCATCTCACTTTTTTATTTATTTTTCAATCAAAATTTTGGTATAATCTATTTATGCCTCCCGACAACCAAAACACAATTCAAAATCAAGATTCTGAGAAAAACTCTATTCTACCAAGCCCCCAAGAGCCCATAGGGCCAGTACCCGAAATTACCTCTGTTTCCGTTAGTGCCGATATGCACCCTGAAGCCTCAGAATCCCCTAAAAATGCAGATATACCGGTTTCCCTCAATAATGATAACCCCCAAAATGAGCCTACTTCCACCCCTAGCCCTGAACAAGCAAAACCCGAAGAATTACCCGCCGAAGGCGGAAAAGCTAAAGGAATTTCTGAACCTACGCAAACTTCTGAAACCCGAACGGCTCAAATGGCAGGAAATGAGCCGTTGAAGTCTGAGAGTGAGCCGTTAACACAAACCAAGGCGGAGGCAACGCCTCTGCCGGTAATTCCAACTTCCCGAAACCGAGTTCTTGAACTTCTTAATAAAGCTAAATCTGCAATTCAGTTTAGAAAAAGAAAAAAGTTGGATCGGATTATGAATTTGTTTTCCACTAAATCTAAAATCACAAACGATGAAGTCGAAAAGTTTTTACACGTTTCGGATGCAACTGCTACAAGATATCTCTCACAATTAGAAAAGGAAAATAAAATTAAGCAAACCGGAAAAACTGGGCATTCGGTTTTTTATTCTAAAATATAAAATGGACGAGGAATTTAAAAAAGAAGATTCAGAAGAAGTTGACGAAGAAATTTTGGAACTTATGGAAAATCATGGATTAGATCAAGATGAAGCTGAACATGTAAAAGAAATTATGGACACAGAAGGATTGGACGAAGAAGAAGCGGTTGAGCTGAAAGATGATCTATAAATAAGGGAGCCCGCCGTCTCCTTTTTTCCTCACGGCGGTTTTGTGCGCGAACGGGAGGGTGGGTCAAGCACATGCATTTCCCGCCTCGGGCATTTCCGCTAGGGTGTCCATGACTAAAGGACGAGTGCCGCCCAGCTGGTGCAATACTAAAATCTAAAGGCGAAAGCCATACACAACAAACACGGATATGAATAAAGTAGAGTGGGGATGGCGAGGGCAGACTGCTGGTAATCCAGCAGAGCCCGACCCGGGGAGAGGAAACTTCCTCTCCCCAAGAAGTTGCGGGCAATCTAGTGAACGGCTCATTTCCCCGGTATTTGAGCCGTTCAACTATTCGCTTGCCCGCTCCTGCAATCTAGGCACTCGTAGCCCTAGCGGAAATGCCCGAGGCGGATGCCGAGGGGTGATGTCAAAAAACTTTGCGTAACCACTAAAATAGAAAAATGGTATAATGCCCGAGACAATGTTTTGAATTTTGATTTAAGATTTCTCCTGCGGGCAGAATTCGGAATCTCGCCAAAAGATACAGCCGAGGAAAATGGAAAACTAATCCCCAAAATATTTG
>PFRK01000005.1 GCA_002788475.1 Candidatus Nomurabacteria bacterium CG_4_9_14_0_2_um_filter_32_10
TACTTATCCAGTTAAAAATTCTATGGACAAGTTATAACAACAATGATTATTAATTTAAAATTTTTAATGAGATGAAATATTGTAAAGATTGTGAACCAGCGCAGGAAATACATTGGGTAGCTTATTTTTCTGTTGTAATGGGTTATATAGGTGAACCATTTTTCAATTTTATGGAAAAGCTTTTCAAAAGTACCGCCGAAGCTATATCATACAAAACTTCCATCCCTTTTATGAAACTAATGGTTTTTTTAAGGCTCGGATATTTTTCTAATAAACCAGACAAAAAAGATAGCTTACGCACAAAATGTTTTTGGGACGAAGCTATCAGACGTGGAATAAAAATGACTGAATTTCATATGGGTCCGATAAAAGATGCCTTCATTGCAGAATACAAAAATAAAATAATAACTTTCGATGGACTACCTCGTCCTGAATATTTAGAATCTGATTCAATAGACTGGATGGATAATAAAGGAATAATGAAAATAAAATTCTTAAAAGAAGATCTTCCTGTAGCGAAAGGTGGCACAGCTTTCACAAAAAGAAAAGCACTAAAAATTTTTAATGAAATAACAAAACCAGTTATTACAAAACCAAATTTAGGTTCACGTTCACGTCATACACTTATACATATTGATACTCCTGAAAAATTAATTTATGGATTTAAAAAAGCAAAGAAACTTTCTCCCTTAGTTGTAATAGAAGAAGAATTACAAGGATATCTATTTCGATGTGCTTTAGTTGGAGGAAAATTTGTAGGTGCAGTCAAACGTGATCAACCAGAAGTCACTGGTGATGGAATACACACATTACAAGAATTAATGGATAAAGAAAATGAAAGACCAGAAAGAGCTGGACCAATCTTTCATAAAATCGTCATTGATCCTGATGCAGAAACAGAATTAAAACGTGAAGGAATAAAAATGGAAGATATTCCAGAAAAAGGAAAACTAATCACTTTTTCACAAAAAACAAGTCGTGGTATTGGTGGATCAACTACAGAAGTAACAGAAATAGTACATCCAGAAAATATTAAAATGCTAGAAAAATTAGGAGCTTATTTGAAAGATCCATTAGTAGGTGTAGATTTAATAATAGAAAAAATAGAAGAGCCATGGTACACGGAACAGCATTGTGGAATAATTGAATGTAATTCTTTACCGTTTATTGACCTGCATCACTACCCTCTTTTTGGTAAACCAAATAATGTAGCAGGAAAACTATGGGATTTAGTGATGCCAGAAACTAAAATGGATTAACCCCATAAATACATTTATACTTAAATTTCTTTATCTAAAAATAATATACAAGAAATTTCGTATTTTTTACAATATAATATAAATATGATATTATCTAAAAAAAAAGGTTTCACATTAATTGAATTATTGGTTGTTGTCGCTATCATTGGTATCTTAGCATCAATTGTTTTAATATCATTAAATAATGCAAGAAGTAAAGCTAGGAATGCTAAAAGGAACTCAGATATCGAACAAATAATAATAGTTTTAAATTTAGATTTTGATAATCGACCAATCCCAAATAGACAATGGTATTGCATAAGTCAAACTTGTAGCGGTGGATTCAAAAACCAACCTCGACATTCACAAATTGATGCTTACTTAAAACAATATATTCCTAATATTATAGACCCAGAAGATAATAAAAGAGGTTACGGAGGTTATGTTTATGCAAAAACAGGACCTTGGCCATCTAGTCCTTACGATGGAACATTTTTTGAATATGGTGTTTATTTAAACTATATTTTAGAACCGACAACATTAACTTCCATATCATGTGGAAAAGGTAAAATTTTTAAAGTAACTTCAAATTATATTCAGTGTTTATTTAAAGTTGATTAACAAATAATATTTATTATCTATATTTTATAATTTCTCAAAAAATTTATCTTTAAATTACATAAATAGGTCTTGCCTGTTGATTTATTTCTTTTCCTCCATTACAATTTCTGATTCAGGATTATATGCATTTGGATCCATTACTAAATGTGAAATATATTTTTTTTGAACTACAAAACTACCTAAAAATTTCAAAAAATCTTCCTTTTTATCTACCTCCCCTTTTTCTTCTAAATGTTCTATTGGATGTGCCTCAGGAGTAAATTCAAAATGCCCACGAATCTCTCCGTCTTTAAAAACACGTAAATGATATTGATCTTGAAAATCTGTCAATTTCCTCCAACTTAAAACCTGACCATTGTCTGTCCATGCGACAAAATGATTACCAAAACCCCAATTAGAATGTAAATGTAACTTAAGTTCTTCTAATGTCTTTCCTTTGGCTAACCAACCAATGTGATATCTTTGTCTTTGTACTTGATGGTAGATAATACCATATTTTAAGAGAAATTTTTGAACAGGTATAAAAAACATATATATAAAATGCCAAAATTTTAATTTAATTTTATCAAAAAAAGTCATATATTTACTATACCACATATTCTAAATTGACAGAATGAATAAAAAACCTATAATTAACTAATGGAAACAGAAACAAAAAATGAATTACCCACCCAAAATGAGACTCATTCGGGTGGAAATAAATTATCAATCCCAATGGCAATTATCGTGGCTGGAATATTAGTCGCCGGAGCAGTATATTTCTCTTCCGTTAAACCAAAAGAGGCAATACAAAATCAACAACCAGAATCAGCAGATTCTAAATTAGAAAATGTACGAGCTATAAGTGAGACAGACCATATCCGTGGAAATATTAATGCACCCACAAAAATAGTAGAATATTCAGATACCGAATGCCCTTTCTGTAAACAATTTCATCTCACTATGAAACAAGTAATGGAAGAATATGGAAAAGATAATAAAGTAGTATGGATTTATCGTCACTCCCCTATAGACCAACTCCACCCAAGAGCAAGGAAAGAGGCTGAGGCGACTGAGTGTGCAAATGAATTAGGTGGCAATGATAAATTCTGGGAATACCTAGACCGTGTTTACGAAATAACACCTACAAACAATGGCCTTGATCCAAAAGAACTTCCAAAAATTGCTGAATATGTCGGCCTTAATGTTGCTGACTTTAATGCATGTTTAGATAGTGGTAAATATGCACAACGTATTGAAGAAGATCTACAAAATGCAAGTGCAACTGGTGGCGGTGGTACTCCATGGAGTATAGTAATCGCAAAAGATGGTAAAAAATATCCAATAAATGGTGCCTTACCTTATGAGAACGTAAAACAACTTATTGACTTTACTCTTAAATAAAAATTATTTATCCCGTACGAAAAAATATAATTTGATTATTAAAATAAAAAATTCTTTCAAAAAAAATAATGATTGAATTTTGTATGGGATGGAATCTATATTCAATATTGATTTACCGATATTAGTCAAGACTATCGGTTACCTTGGTATTTTTTTTATTATATTCGCTGAATCTGGATTATTTTTGGGGTTTTTCTTGCCAGGAGATTCATTATTATTTACAGCTGGTCTATTAGCGTCTCAAGGCTATTTCAATATAACTTTATTAATCCTTCTCACCACTTTCGGCGCTATTTTGGGTGATCAAATAGGTTATTTATTTGGTAAAAAAGTCGGACCAAAAATTTTTACTCGTGATGATTCATTTTACTTCAAGAAAAAATATATAAATGATGCGGAAAATTTTTATCAAAAATATGGTAAAAAAACTATAATCATCGCCCGTTTTGTCCCTATTATCCGCACTTTTGTTCCTATTTTAGCTGGCGTAGGTAATATGCATTATAGAACTTTTATCACCTATAATATTATTGGCGGATTATTATGGGGTTTAGGTATCCCCTTACTTGGGTATTTCTTAGGCCAACAAATTCCAGATATTGATGCTTATTTATTACCTATCATATTAGTTATAATACTCATTTCTATTCTGCCTACAGGATTTTCATATATCTATAATAAATTAAAAACATAGAAAATAAAAATTTTAAGAGTCGTGGGTTCCCTGTCCTCACGGTCTCCGAGGGCGAAAACTCAAAAATTTTTATTTTCTATGTTTTTAATTTTGATTTTTTTATTTTAGTTTATATATGCTAAAATATAGATATGTATGAATCAATAAAGAATTTCAATAAGCAATTTTTATACGAACCTGAAATTAAAAACATAGAAAATTTAGATAAGAAATCTGAATTTGTCGTTGTTGGAATGGGTGGCTCTGCACTTGCACCCCTATTACTCAGAACATGGAAACCTGATTTAGATATTTTAATTCATCGTGATTATGGCTTACCTCATATTTCTGAAGAAAAATTAAAAAATAAAACAATAATATTAAGTTCATATTCTGGAAATACAGAAGAAGTACTAAACTCATTTTTAAAAGCGAAAGAAAAAGGTTTAAATATGGTTGCAATTTCTATTGGAGGTGAATTATTAAAACTAGCTAAAGAAAATAATGTACCTTATATAGAATTACCAAATACAGGAATACAACCACGCATGGCACTTGGCTTATCCTTAAAAGCATTTCTAAAAATCTTAGGTGAATATAAAGAATTATTCAATCTAAGCAAATTATCAGAAATTCTAAATCAAAGTGATTATGAAAGTGAAGGAAAGATTTTAGCTCAAAAAATAAAAAGTCATATACCTGTGATATATGCTTCAAATCATAATCTATCTCTAATATATATCTGGAAAATAAAATTAAATGAAACTGGAAAAATTCCAGCTTTCTATAATGTTCTACCAGAATTAAATCACAATGAAATGACAAGTTTTGACATTCAAGATTCTACAAGAGAATTGGGCGATAAATTTTATTTCCTTATATTAAAAGACTCAAAAGATAACCCAAAAATATTAAAAAGGATGGATGTTTTAGGAAAACTTTATAAAGATAGAAAGTTAAATGTTGAGGTTATAAATGTTAAAGGAGATGACTTATGGCAAAAAGTTTTCTCATCTTTGCTTTTGGCTGATTGGACTGCTTACTATACAGCGTTAGAATATGGACTAGACCCAGAACAAGTTCCTATGGTTGAAGAACTTAAAAAACTAATTTTGGAATAAAAAATCTTTGCGGTGTATGTTGGACAAAGTTCGAAACTATTTCGAGCTAAATCCAAATGATTAAAGCTAATGTGCACGCTCGACGTTTTTCTTAATTTTAATATTTCCACTACGCTCGGCTAATGTGCTAATTCAAATGGACTCAGAAAATGGAAACAAATATTTTGGGGATTAGTTTTCCATTTTCCTCGGCTGTATCTTTTGGCGAGATTCCGAATTC
>PFRK01000012.1 GCA_002788475.1 Candidatus Nomurabacteria bacterium CG_4_9_14_0_2_um_filter_32_10
CATTTACCCATTTTGAAATAAGTGCTAATGGTGATTCTCCATTATCCGTTGGTTTATAATTTTTTACTTCTGGCAATTTTACAGGTAAATCTTTTTCGGGAACTACTATAATTCCACATTTCTTACAATTAACTAAGGGTATAGGTTCACCCCAATAATGCTGACGAGAAAATACCCAATCTCGCAATTTAAATTTGGTAACCATTTTTCCACCAACTTTTTCTGTAATTTCTTTCGCATCAACAAGTGGTCTGTCTATTATCGATAAATTATATTTTTCAGCAAATTCTCTATCACGAATGTCATGCACAGGTACTGCCATTACAGCTCCTGTACCATATTCAGGTAAAACATAATCTGCAATCCATATAGGAATTTCCTCATTATTTGCAGGATTAATAGCTTTAAGACCTTTTAATTCAACTCCAGTTTTCCCCTTGTTTTCTCGCATTCTTTCTAATTCTGATTCTTTTTTAACTTTTTGAATATATTCTTCAACTTCACTCCAATTCGTAATTCGTAATTTCAAATTGTTAATTAACTCATGTTCTGGTGCAAGTACAACATAAGTCACACCAAAAATAGTATCTGCACGAGTGGTAAAAACAGAAACAGCTTCTAGCTTTTGGCTTTTAGCTTTTAGCTTTAAATCCGTATTTTTTTTATTAAAGCTAGCTCCACTATCAGCTATAAGCTGAAAGCTAATTAGACTCCCCTCAGACTTCCCTATCCAATTTCTTTGTTGAGTTTTTACACGCTCTGGATAATCTACTAAGTCTAAACCTTTATCAAGCCTATCTGCATATTTTGTAATAGCTAACATCCACTGTTCTTTCTCTCTTTTTTCTGTGGAGTTCCCGCAACGATCACACTTACCACTTACTACCTCTTCATTAGCTAAACCAATCTTACAACTTGGACACCAATTTATTTCACTTTTTGATTTATAAGCCAATCCCTTTTTAAAAAGTTGTAAAAATATCCATTGAGTCCATCTATAATATTTCGGATCGGTTGTGTTTACTTCCCGAGACCAATCAAAAGAAAATCCAAGTTCTTTCAATTGTCTTCTAAATGTATCTGTATTTTTCTTTGTGACGACAGCCGGCCTTTTACCAGTTTTAATAGCATAATTTTCAGTCGGTAAACCAAAAGCATCCCATCCAATAGGATACAAAACATTATACCCTTCCATTCTGCGCTTACGTGAAATAATATCCATAGCAGTATTACTACGAATATGCCCCACATGGAGGCCATCACCAGACGGATATGGAAATTCAATTAGAGAATAAAACTTTTTTCCTTTACCATTTTTCGCCTGATAAATTTTTTTCTTTTCCCATTCTTTCTGGATTTTTGATTCTATTTTCTTATGGTCGTAATCTTTCATCACTTTTTCTAAAAGCTAACAGCTAAAACCTATAAGCTATTGAAGTGGTTTTGGATAAGGAGGATAAATATCTTTATCTATTGTTCGTTCAAAACAAGTTCGGCCTATTTGATGATCCCAAGATTCATTTGTTCCTCCACCCGGATAAGGATAAGATGTCGTAGCTACATCCTTAGTACCATAACCCATCATAGGTATCACTCCATTTTCACTATATTCTCTCCAACCTTTTGGTATAGGTAATGCAAAAGTTGCACAAAGTTCAAATTTTAAATTATCTTTTACGGCATACTCATAAACATTTCCCTTCTCAAATTCTGGATCAACAGGTAAATAATATCCTGAAAGAGGATTAGAAAGATCAGAAAGTTTCTCGGGTAATTTTTCTTTTTGTTGCCAGTAATTAATGACTTGATATTGTATATTTTGAAGATCATTTACTCTTCTATCATCTAAACGAAGCAATCTCTGAGTAGCTGGACTTCCCATAATAGAAAAACTATAAAAAACAGCTCCTGCAACCAAAATAATACTGAAAGTTGAAAAGATTACACCACTTCTAATTTTAAAACCAAATATCTTATTATCTAAAAGATCAAAAATATAATACTTACCGACAACTGCAGCTGTTATCAGTACTACAATAACTTTTAAAATGAATCGAGTCGTAATTTCACCAGAAATAAAATATCTAATTAATGCTACTAGATCCACTAACAAAACTATGGAAGAAAGAAATAAAATAATATATATAACCCACTTTCTTACAATTTCATCTACATGCCCCATTTCTCCACGAGAAAATTTTTTCCAAAAATAAGACACGATGAGAAAAATTGGAAAGAAAATTATAAGTGTGGCGAGAGCCATTCGGATGCCTTCAAAATCGTATGAGGAATATCCATACTGATAAATTGAATTTAAAACATCAGGATACTGTTTATTTAGTGTTCCAAAAACAAGATTAAGGAATGATGTTACAGAAGTTATTAATGTTATTAATAATCCTAAACATAAAAAGAAAAACCCTACACTTAATTTTGGTTTATTTATTTCCATATTTATATTATAACATATTTATCTTAAGAAAAAAGAGCGAATATCAAAAATTTTCTGGCGGACAAAACGAAGCCAGTGCCCGCAGGCGAAAACTTTTATATTCGTTCTTTTTTCTAGAAAATCTAAAATAGTGCTTTTTTCGTCATACGCAATATTAATTTTATAAACCACATTCAGGTTCGAGTGCGAGACGTGAAAAAGCAGCTATTTTGGATTTTCTAAAAATCATAAAAATTAAAAGATTTCAAGAGTCGTGTTGGTCCCCTGTCCTTATGACTCCGAGGGCGAAGGCTCAGAAATCTTTTGAATTTTTATGATTTCCAAATAGCAGTATTAGAAAGTGAAATAACACGATTGTTTAATTTTTCTAATAAACAAAGTTCGCCAGATGAGGTTTCTCCTTTTAAACCAGACATCGCACTCTCTAAAGCATAACCCAATGATAAAGAAGAATAATCTGTAGCATAAGAATTTAAAATAACAAAAAGTGGCTTATCACTCAAAATCTTTCGCACTTGTGAAAGAAGTTTTGGTAAATCTTTTTCTATATCCCAAGTCTCCCCTTTTGGTCCACGACCAAATTTAGGAGGATCCATAATAACTGCGTCATATTTATTCCCTCTTTTAATTTCACGTTCCAAAAATTTCATAACATCATCACAAATAATTCTCATCGGCATTTTTTCCAAACCCAAATGACTATTAAGTTTTTGATTTTCTTTTGCCCACTCTATGGATGTTTTAGAGGCATCTATATGTGTAATTTCTGCGCCTGCACGTAAAGCAAATAAACTAGCCACTCCAGTGTAGCCAAAAAGATTTAAAAATTTAATTTTGGGAACTTCAAAAGATTCTAAAGAAGTGCTTTCTTCGGCATACGCAATATTAGTTTCGTTAACCACATTCAGGTTCGAGTGCGAGCCGTGAGAAAGCAGCTTCTTTGGAATCTTTTTTGAATCTAAAAAATTGGAAGAAGCGAAGATTTTCTCACCTATTTTTTCTTCTATAAAATCCCAATGGCTAGCTTGTTCTGGAAAAAAACCTAAATGTCTAAAAGGCGTAGGCGAAGCTAAAAATTTGATACCCTTGTATGACATTTCCCAATTTTTATCTATTTTATTTTTCATTTTCCAACCTTTGACCGCACCAGTCTTTGAACTCCAAAATTTGCCGTCTGCCTTTGCCCAATTATCTTTCATTCCCAATGCCTTCGGCCAAACAGCACCTTCATAGGGACGTATAAAAGTATAAGGACCAAATTTTTCCAATTTCTCCCCTCCACCTGTATCTAAAAGCTCGTAATCATCAAAATCTTTTGGATTTTTTAAATAAAAAAGTTTAATCATATTAAAAATTCTATCACATCTCCATCCTTAACAATATAGTCTTTACCTTCTGTACGAACCCAACCTTTCTCTTTTGCTTTTACGAAAGAACCTGCTTCTATAAGTTTCTCATAAGCCACCACTTCTGCTCTAATAAATTTATCACGAAAATCAGTGTGTATAGCCATACCAGCTACCGGCGCCGTAGAACCAATTTTAATCGTCCAAGCTCGAGTTTCATCTTCTCCAGTCGTTAAAAATGTTTCCAATCCTAAAAGTTCATAACTTTTTTTAATTAAATCATCAAGTCCTTTTTCAAAAACTGGATCTACTTTTACAAATAACCCCGGAGGCGTTGCCTCCGTATTTTCATTTACCTCAGAAGTATTCAGAACATACAACATCGGTTTTAAAGTTAATAAATTTAATGACTTTATTTTTAATTTTTCATCATCATTTAAATTTGCTTCAGTAGCTATCTTCCCTTCTTCAAAAACTTTTCCTAATTTTTTTAAAATATTTTCTTCAACTATTGCCTCTTTGTCTCCTTTTTTTACATCTTTATTTAAATTTAAAATTCTTTTCGAAACAGTTTCCATATCAGCCAAAACTAATTCCAGATTTATAACTCCAATATCTTGCATTGGATCAACTTTATTAGCCACATGAATAACCGAATTATCTTCAAAAATTCGCACCACATGAGCGATAGCATCAACTTCTCGAATATTAGTTAAAAATTTATTTCCTAGACCTTCACCCTTAGAAGCACCAGCCACTAAACCAGCAATATCAACAAATTCAACCACTGCTGGTATAGTTTTTTTAGACTTAGATATTTCAGAAAGTTTAGCTAAACGCTCATCTGGCACAGGAACAATTCCTACAGACGGATCAATGGTACAAAAAGGATAATTTTCCGCCGGCACACTTTTCTTAGTAAGTGCATTAAAGAGAGTCGATTTCCCGACATTTGGTAAACCTACAATTCCGATAGATAAAGACATAACAAAAATATAGCAAAATAAGCTAAAAAAGTCATTTAATTCGATTACACCCTATCCATCTATTATTTCAAAATCGTTTTCATTTGTTTCTAAAGTAGGTTTTCTATTGCGATTACGAACAAAATAAGCTGCACTTGTCCCAATTCCTAGAAAAGCAATCAAGCCAAATATTCCATATTTAAAATTATCTTTTACATTGACATCACTTTTTATAACTTCCGCTGATAGATTATCTACTAGCCCGTTTAGACCTGTACTAGAAGATGCCATTTTTTTTATTTCTATATTATTTCCAGCTACATCAGCTATATTAAAAGTATTATCAACAGGTTCCGATACAGCCACTTTCGGTTGAGTATAATTTTTTGCTAAAACTTTAACTGGTTCAATAAAAGATAAATAATCAAACACCACTTCTCCTTGTGAATTTAATAATCTCAAAGTACTTTCATCTCCTAAAGAAAAATTAGTAATTTTAGAAGAAATAATTATCTTGTTTTTTGGTTTCAAAATTGAATTTTTAGGAAAAACAAACTTCTTCCAATTACTTAAAAGAATCCAATTTGAAATATCTGCCTCAAAAGAAGTATTATTCGAAATTTCAACAAAAAAATCTTTCTCATCACCAACTCTAGATATTAAAATATCTGCTGGTACGACTTTCAACGTAATTTTATCAGACGTCTCTGGTTCTAAAGAAAGATAACTTTTATAGCATTCCAGAGTAACAATATATTCTCCTTCATAATAATAAATATGGGTAAATTTTTTGGGTATAGGATACATTTTTCCTGTTTCTTCTGAATTACCATCACCAAAATTCCAAAAATATTTTCCACAAGAATTCTCGGGAACTGTGTTGTTTACTGTAAATTCAACCGGAACTCCAACAAAAGCAGGTGATTTAACAATAATTTTTATTTTATTAACAAGTAATTTTTGAATAGTCTCTACATCATTTTTCTTACTAGAAGAATCACTAGTTGTACCACTATCACTATTATCATCATCATTATTACCATCCCCATTATCTCCTGATGAAGTTTGATTTTCTGCCCCAGGGGTAGGTGTACTAGGAATTAATGAACCACTTAAAGAATTTTCATCACCAGATCCTCCAGCAGCAGAAGTATAAGATACTGAATCTAAAGGTAAATTTTTATCTCCATTATTTATTTCAATAGTGGCCGACTCATTTGGTAAACTAAAACTAGAAGTAAATAAATTTCCAGAATCTCCCCATCTAGAAGTAAAAGCAGAAATTTGTGAAGTTGGCACTATAATTCCATATTCACCTTCATTTAAAATTTGAGAACCAGAATATTTAATAATCCCATGGTTAGAAGTTGAATTACTGATAAAAAGTTTTAAGGTAGTAATATCAACATCAGTACTATCCCCATTATAAATTTCAACCCAATCAATGTCAGCACCGTCTAAATCATACATAAATTCATTAATAATTGGACTAGCAAAAACAAGATTATACGAAAACAAAAAAACAAATCCAAATAAAACTAAAATTATCTTTTTTAACATAAAGTTTTTTGAAAAAATTAATAATATGATACAATAATATCATGACAAAAAAAGAAAATAAAATAGATTTCCTTGCAATTGGGGATATAGTAACAGACGCATTTATAAAGATAAAAGACGCCCATGTGCACTGCAAACTAGACACAGACGCTTGCGAACTCTGTCTTCGTTTTGGGGATAAAGTACCCTATGAATCAGTAAATGTGATCTCTGCTGTAGGCAACAGCCCAAATGCTGCTGTCTGTGCTGCACGACTTGGATTAAATGCTGCTCTTATGATAAATATGGGGGATGACCAAAATGGTAAAGATTGTTTGGCAGTTTTAGAAAAAGAAAAGATTGATACAACGTTTGTAAAAATAGAAAAAAATAAACTTACAAATTATCATTATATACTCTGGTATGATGTCGACCGCACTATTTTAATAAAACATCAAAACTATGAACGTAAATGGACAAATACAGAAGAATCACTAGATTCCCTTTCTTGGATTTATCTAAGTTCAATGGGAGAAGATTCTTTACCTTTTCATTCTGAAATATCAGATTATTTAAAAAGAAATGAAAACATAAAACTTGCATTTCAGCCAGGCACTTTTCAAATCAAATTCGGTACAGAAAATTTGAAAGAAATTTATGCGCGAACAGAAATTTTCTTTTCTAATTTAGAGGAAGCTCAAAAAATATTAAACATGCAGGATAAGGATGTATTAACTCTTTCAAAAGGAATACAAGCTTTAGGACCCAAAATAGTTGTCATCAGCGACGGACCAAATGGTGCTTATTTATATTTAAATGGAGAATTATGGCATAATCCTATTTATCCAGATATTGCTCCACCCGTAGAACGTACTGGTGCAGGAGATGCTTTTTCAGCTACATTTACTTCAGCATTAGCTTTAGGTAAATCTCCTCTTGAAGCATTTTCTTGGGGGCCAATAAATTCAATGTCAGTGGTTCAATATATCGGAGCACGAGAAGGATTATTATCACGTGAAAAATTAGAAGAATATTTAAAAAACGCACCAGAAGATTATAAGATAAAAAAATAAATTAAAAAAGATTCATTTTTTTGATGAATCTTTAATGATAATTTTGCCTACTTTGCTCTAATCCTCTTACCGAGTTAAGAGCTTTTTCTGGAGTTATTTCGTCTTTATTAAGTTTGTTTAAAATGGCATCTATGTCATCTTTTTCTGTGGTTACACTACCAGATTGAAGGATTTGATTTTCTATCGCTATTATCTCGTTTATAACTTCAGATTTTAATTTACTTTCATTCAAATTTTCTAAATTCATATTATTTCCTTTTTACTATCTATAATTAATTTATAATAAAAACTTCTAATTAGCAACTTTTCTCTTTAGTATTTTCTCCACTGCTTTTTTTATATCTTTTACTCCCATTCCATAATGCTCTATTAATTCATCAGGGCTCCCTGACTGACCAAAAAGATTTTGAACACCGATAAATTCCATTGGTACAGGATAGTTTTGTGCGAGTACTTCAGCCACAGCACTACCCATCCCACCAGATACCTGATGTTCCTCCACTGTTATGATTGCTTTACATTCTTTCGCAAGAGTTATAATAGCTTCTGTATCTATCGGAACAATAGAAGATAAATTCATTACCTTTGTTTTTATCCCGCCTTGCTGGCCGGGACGAGTTCCTTCTGTCTCTAATTCTTTTGCTGCAAGTAATGCACGATACATTAGACTACCTGTAACTATAATTCCCACCTGTGCAAGCCCCACGTCTGGTACCCAGAAAATTTGTGCTTTTCCTATTTCAAACGGAGTATCTTCTGTAGTTATTATTGATGTTTTTTCACGAGCCAAACGTAAATATGCTGGTTTTTTTGTTTTAGCTAATAAAAGAGTCGCTTTTTTTGCTTCTATTGCATCACAAGGAGAGATGACATCCATGTTGGGCATTACCCTCATTAAAGCAATATCCTCCAGCGCTTGATGTGTCCCTCCATCAGGACCAACTGAAATTCCAGCATGTGATCCTACTATTTTTACAGGTCTATCATTATAGGCTATTGTTGTTCTTATTTGTTCCCAATTTCTACCTGGAGAAAACATCGCATAAGAAGAACAAAAAGGAATTTTCCCCATTGCAGCAATTCCTGAAGCAACAGTCACTAAATTTTGTTCAGCTACTCCTATTTCTATAAATCTTTTCGGAAATTTATCTTTAAACAAATGCATCTGAGTAGATTCCGTCAAATCTGCACAAAGAGCAACCACATTTTTATTTATTTCTCCAGCCAAAGCCAATCCTTCTCCAAAACCTTTCCGTATTGGTATTTGTTCAACATCATCATTAAATATCTTTGTATTTAATTTTAATTTTGGATTTAACATTTTTATTTTCTAAAAGCTATAAGCTATAAGCTGCCTCTTTTAGTTCTTTCAACGCCATTTCACCTTGTTCTTTATTAGGAACTATACCATGCCATTTATAATCTCTTTCAAACTCTTTTACACCCTTACCAGGGATTGTATGTGCAATAATCACAGTAGGCCCATCCTTATTTTCTTGCGCCTTTTCTACTGCTTTATTAAGAAATTTAAAATCATGTCCTCCCACTTCTATTACATTCCAATTAAAAGATCGCCATTTATCTGCTAATGGTTCAAGTGGCATTATGTGTTCAGTATAACCATCTATTTGAATATTATTTCTATCAACCACAGTAATTAAATTCCTTAATTTATTTTTTCCAGCAAGCATTATAGCTTCCCAAGAGTTCCCTTCATCCAACTCTCCATCAGACATAAAACAATAAATAAATCTCTCTTTATCTTTTTCATCCATTCTATCTGCGAGAGCCATACCTACAGCCTGTGACAATCCTGCTCCTAGTGGCCCAGAAGAATTTTCAAGCCAAGGCATATATTCACGGTGAGGATGTCCTTGAAGACGAGTACCAAATTTTCGCAAAGTCTTTAATTCTTCAACTGGAAAATATCCACTATGTGCCATAGTTGCATAAAGTACAGGACAAATATGTCCATTCGAAAGAATTACCCTATCGCGTCCTTCCCAAAATGGATCTTTAGGATTATGTTTCAAAACATGAAAATAAAAAAAAGTAAAAACATCTGCCATACCTAGTGGCCCTGCTGTGTGCCCACTTTTTGCTTCTACCAACATTTCAATAATACTCTGACGAATGTTATTCGCAGTTTTTTTTAACTTTTTTATTTTTTCTTCAGTCAAAAACATTATATTAATTATATCAACTAATTTATATTTTTAACAGTATCAATCAACTCATTAAAACTAGAAATTATTTTTAGAGGATTTCCTTTCTCTAACCTTTCTCTTTCATGATAACCGAAATCAACGGCAACAGTAGGTATTCCAATTTCATTTGCTTCTAAAATATCACCGAGAGTATCTGTTATAAAAATACATTCATCCTCTTTAAAATTAAAATCATTTAAAACTTTTTTAAATTTGTGAGTTTTCAGCTTATGAGTCTCATAACCATACAAAAAAGAAAATAAATCTTGAATTTGATTACATTCAAGATAATCTTTTATCCCATATTCATTACACGAAGAAACTATACCCAAAGTATAATTTTTAGATAAATTTATTAAAGTTTTTTTTATTTCTTCTCTTATTTTTCTTTCTTTTCTAGAATCACTCAAACATTTTAAAAAATCAAAACCAGTATCTCTATTTTTTAATTTCTCTCTTTCAATGTGAACATTACCATCAAATTGTTTTCTATGCTCTTCTCTTGTAAAATTTAAAAATTTCTTACAACACAAATCAAAATGTAATTCATAGTTATTATCTATGACTCCATCAAAATCAAACATAATTAATTTGATCATATATTTTATCCACCTAAATTTTTTTAAATTATATCTTGTAAAATTAAAATTATTTTTATAAAAAATTTTGGTGGATTAATCCAAATTTTTAAATTCCTGTATCGTTTCAATAATATCTTCAGTGTTAAAAATCGCTGAACCAATCACAAGTTTTGTTGCTCCTTCTTTAATTAATAAAGAGGCAGTCTTTTTGTTTACCCCAATATCAACTGCAATAGGTAAATCGGAATATTTTTCTCTGAAAATTTTGATTTTTTTATATACCTCTTCGTCTAGTGATATCCCTTGATACCCAATTTTATCATTACCCATACACTGCACAAAATCTATACATGAAATTAAAGGAAAAATTTGTTCTAAAGGTGTAGCAGGATTTATAGCCACACCTATCTGTATATTATCTCTAGTGTACATATCAATACCTTCTAAAAATTCTTTAAAACTCTCAATATTGCCAACTGCTTCAATATGAAAAATTATTTTTTTCGGTCCAAGTTTTGTATAAATATCAAAATTTTCTATTGCATCTGCTACTAATAAATCCAATTCAAAATCAATATCTTCCCAAAAAGGCATCCCTTCTTCTTCATTTAAAATCCGACTAAAATGTTCATCTAAGTTGGACTTAAAAATATCACCCGACTCTGCTTTAGACAAAAACGGCCATGAAGCCGTTTTCACAAAAATTCCATCACAAATATCTATTTGAACTATAGGAACCAAACCACGCACAAATGCAATTTTATTTTTTAGATCTTCATAATCTTTAGGTAATATGGCAGGAATTATTTCAATCATCTTTATCTATTTATTTTATCTATTTTAGCTAAACGACGAACATGTTTTTCTTCTTCTCCAAAAGGAGTTTCAAGCCAAAGACTAACAGCACTCATCATTTTTTCTTCTGTTAAATATCTAGCTGCCAAGGAAAGCACATTGGAATCATTATGTTGCCTTGACCTTACTATTATATTAGCTTCATCATCAACAACTGGTTTTGCTTCACCATAAAAAACTACAGCCCTTACGTGACGAAATCTATTTGCTACAATAGCTTCTCCTTCTCCTGTTCCACCTAATATAATACCCTTAGCTACGTAAGGATCTTCAGAAACTTCTTTTGCAACAGGAACAACAAAATCAGGATAATCATCTACTTCATTATATTCAAAAGCTCCTTTGTCAATAACTTCATGTCCTTGAAGTTTAAGAAAAGAAACAAGTTTTTCTTTTAGAACATACCCTGCATGGTCCGTGCCAATAAAAATTTTCATATATTAGTATTATATCACTTTTAAACTGTCAATCAATATAGTTCTACTGTGTATATTTAAAGAAGAAATAAAATAAAAAAACCAATTAAAAACCTTATCATTCTTAATCTATCATATATGATATATTAATGATTTTTATTTTTTCTCATACAAAAATTTCCATCTACCTCTTCCGGCACGGGGAGGTAGCCCTGCCCTTAGAATTTTTTCTAATATTTTCCATACATCAATTTTGTTTTCTTCTAGAGTTTTTAGAAGTGACGAATATTTGCCGATATCATATTTGAGAGACATCCTAAAGACAGTTGAATAACTCATCAATAAAGATTCTGCTATATATGAAACTGGTACTTTTTTAGATAATAAGTATATAACTGCAAATCTTTTTGCCAACATTATTTTTTCTGTCCTAGTTAAAAGATTACCTAAAAATAATTTAGTTCCAGATTTTCTAGCTGATTTTTCAAACGCTTTGCCAAATTCACCATAGAGCCTGTTTAAGGTTTCCTTTTTTAACTTTTTTGAAGAAATATGTGGCATAAAAATTTTTTCTTAGTATATCATATATGATAGATTAAGAAAAGAGGAATGAAGATAAACCTATTTAATTAATCATGCCAGATAGCCCGAGAGCTTTTCTTTAAATTCATATCCGGTGTGGTCGTTTCCTATATATACTTTCATTATATTATATATTACTAAGAAAATTTACAAATGCCCAAAAAACCTTTGAAATATAAAATAAAAACAAAGCAATCAAAGCTACTATTAAAACTAATTATACTGTTTTTTTTATTGGAGAAACCGTTTTCCCAGCAGCAATTTCTGGCTCTTCTTTTTTACTGAAGAATAAACTGATCACAGCTGTAAATGCACTTAATGGTATAGCAAAAATAAAAATTTGACTAATGGTACTATTCATACCTAAATCACTACCCACTGACGCAATAATAGGAGATATAATAAATACTACTAGTGAAATTAATAATAATTTGTTTATTTTTTTCATTTTATTGTTTCCCCCGTTTTAATCACATGGTCAACCAGTGTATAAACATATCCCATTTCGTTGTCATACCAACCTAAAACTTTCACCAAATTTCCACCGACAACTCGAGTCATTTTTAAATCTGCAATAGAACCATATTTACTTCCTAGAATATCACTTGAAACAAGTTCTTCTTCTGTTACAGTAAAAATACCTTCCCATCTTTTATTTTTTGATGCTTTTTTAAGAATTTCATTAACTTCTTCGGCAGTCGTGTTTTTCTTTGAAATAAAAGTAATATCAACAATTGACCCAGCAGGTACCGGTACTCTCATCGCAATACCATCAAAGAGCCCCTCTAGTTTTGTAAATGCTTTTGTGACAGCAATGGCAGCTCCAGTCGAAGAAGGGACAATATTTTGTGCAGCCGCACGACCTTCGCGAAAATCCCCGCCTGCCAAACCCGGGCGGGCAGGTTTTTTACTTGGACCATCAACAATTGATTGACTGGCAGTATAACCATGCACAGTATTCAAAACTGCTTTTTCTATACTAAGTGTTTCATCTAAAATAGAAATCAACGGACTGGCTGCATTTGTAGTACACGAAGCGTTAGAAGTTATGTCAGAAGTACCAAATTTTTCTTCATTTACACCCATTAAAATAGTTTCACCCTTTACTGTATCATTTAAACTTTTAACCGGAGCTGTAATAACAACTTTTTTAGCACCAGCTAATATGTGTGCATTTGCTTTATCGTACGAAGTAAACAAACCAGTTGATTCAACTACAACATCAACATTCAAATCTTTCCAAGGAAGCAAAGCTGGATCTTTTAAAGCTAAAACTTTTACTTTTTTCCCATCAATAACTAAATATTCCCCTTCTACTTTTATGTCATGACCCCATTCTCTATAGACAGTGTCGTGTTTAAGTAAATATGCCATATTGGCAATATCACCAAGATCATTCAAAGCTACTATTTCAATCTCAGACCTTTCCCAGGCTATTTTCAAAAATGCTCTACCTATCCTACCAAAACCATTGATTGCTACTTTTAGTTTTGTCATAAATTTTAAATTACTAAAAATCAAGAAAATAAAAATTTTAAGAGTCGTGAGTTCCCTGTCCTTTTGACTCCAAGGGTGAAGGCTCAAAAATTTTTGATTTTCTTAATTTTTCTCCTAAGTTTTAATAAAGCTATTATAACACACAAATAAAAAACAAAGAATAATGTTTTTATTACCAAAATATTATTCTTTATTTTTTATGCTATTATAATAAAAATGGAAACAAGCTTTATACACCTCCATACACACAGCCATTATTCGCTTTTAGACGGGCTTTCTAAGCTTAAAGATTTAATTGCACTCGCGAAAAAAAATAAAATGCCTGCGATAGCTGTCACCGACCATGGCAATATGTATGGTGCTATCGAATTTTATAAATTAGCAAAAAAAGAAGGTATCAAGCCTATTATCGGAGTAGAAGCATACATGACTGCAGGTTCTAGAAAAGATAGAACAACTGAATCAAATGGAGGTAAGCGTTATTATCACCTCACTCTTCTTGCAAAAAATTTACAAGGATATAAAAATTTAATAAAATTAGTCACTATTTCAAATCTAGAAGGATATTACTACAAACCTAGAATGGACAAAGAGATATTGCAAAAATATAGCGAGGGTATCATAGCTCTTTCGGGATGTCTCGGTGGTGAATTATCACAAAGTATAGTCCGTAATGATTTAACAAAAGCAGAAAAAATAATTGCTGAATATCAAGAAATTTTTGGTAAAGAAAATTATTTTATAGAAATCCAATGTCATCCATCTGTAGAAGGTGATTTACATGTCCGCCAAACATTAATTAAACTCGCTAAAAAATATGATATCCCTGTAGTTGCAACACAAGATTCACATTATCCATGTAGCGAGGATCATGATGCACATCACACATTACTTCAAATAAATACACAGAGTGATAATAGAGAGGCATCCAAATTTGAATTTTCAGATGATGATTTTTCTTTAATTGATACTAAAAAAGCATTAGAAATTTTCAAAGATATTCCCGAAGCTGTAACAAATACTCAAAAAATAGCTGACATGTGTAATCTTAAACTAGATCTTGGCAGTTGGGTTTTCCCAGATTTTAAAATTGAAGAAGGTAAAACTTATGATCAAAAATTACGAGAACTTACTTATGCTGGTTTTAAAAATATTGGTATTAAAGAAACACCAGAAATTTTAGAAAGAGTAGAATACGAACTTAAAATTATTTTTAACAAAGGATATTCTCCGTATTTCTTAGTAGTTGATGATTTATTAGATTATGCAAAAGATAATGGAATTTTGACTACAATCAGAGGTTCGGTCGCAGGATCTATGGTCACTTATCTACTTGGCATTACTAATGTAGATCCGATAGAATACAAACTCCCCTTTGAAAGATTTTTAAACCCATTCCGCCCGTCTCCACCAGATATTGATATGGATTATGCCGATAACAGACGAGACGAAATGATAGAATACGCAAAAAAGAAATACGGTGAAGATAAAGTAGCACAAATAGGAACTTTTGGAACAATGATGGCCCGTGGTGCAGTGAGAGACGTCGCTCGTGCACTTGGTTATCCTTACAATATAGGCGACAGAATTTCTAAAATGATTCCCCTAGGTTCACAAGGTATGCCAATGACGATAGATCATGCTATGGAAATGGTTCCAGAATTAAAAGGAGCATATAAAGATGAAAAAGATACAAAAAAAATAATTGACCTAGCAAAAAAATTAGAAGGTTGTGTCAGACATATTTCTGTACACGCTGCTGGAGTCGTTATCTCTCCGAAACCTCTTTATGAATATGTCCCGACACAATTTGATCCTAAGGGCGGAAAAATAATAACTCAATACGATATGTATAGTGTCGAGGAGGCAGGACTTTTGAAATTTGATTTCCTGGGCATCAGAAACTTATCAATTTTGGCAGATAGTATAAGTTTAGTAAAAAGATTCTACGATATAAATATAGACATAGAACGTATTCCACTTGATGATAAAAAAACTTTTGAACTTTTATCAAATGGCCAGACAGAAGGATTGTTTCAATTAAATGGCGCTGGGATGACAAGATATTTGAAAGAACTTAAACCCACTTCGATTCACGATATCAACGCAATGGTTGCACTTTATCGCCCAGGACCGATGGAATCGATCCCTGAATATATAAAACGAAAACACAATAGAAAACTTGTAAAATATTTAGATCCAAGAATGAAAAAATTTTTAGGTGAATCTTATGGACTCATCGTTTACCAAGATGATCTTCTCTTTTGTGCTATAGAACTCGCAGGATACAATTGGGAAGAAGCAGATAAATTCAGAAAAGCTGTCGGTAAAAAAATTCCAAAAGAAATGGCGGCTCAAAGAGAAAAATTTACCAAAGGAATAATCTCAAATGGACAAACTCCAGAATTTGCCGAAAAATTGTGGAAAATTTTTGAACCATTTCAAGCTTATGGTTTCAATAAAGCTCATGCAGCTAGTTACGGAAGAGTTGCTTATCAAACAGCTTATATGAAAGCAAATTACCCTGTTGAATATATGACGGCTATACTCACTGCTGAATCAGGAGACGTCGAAAAAATATTTGAAATAATTAACGAATGTAAACATATGAATATTCCAGTACTTCCACCAAATATAAATGAAAGCTATGGAGGATTTACCGTAATTCGTTCCCCATCTCTCGAGGTCGGACCTCCAAAAGGAGGCCCGACCTCTATAAAATCTGAAAAAATAAGATTCGGTCTTTATACAATTAAAAATCTAGGTACAGATATTGCTGATGCAATCATCGCTGAGAGAAAATCAAATCCTGCCCGCAATGCTGAAGGCATAGCTTCTGCAGGCGGGGGAAAATTCAAATCAATTACTGATTTTCTAAATAGAATTAAACATAAAAATCTAAACAAAAAATCAATGGAGGCTCTGATAAAGTCAGGCAGTATGGATGAATGGGGTGATAGAGGATCTTTTCTTTTTAATCTTGAAAATATGTTAGCTTATAACAAAGAATCAAATAATCAAAATGAAAATCAAATTTCTCTTTTTGATGGTTTAGCAGAATCAAAAATTTTAGATTTCAACTTAAAAGATTCACCTCCTGCAACTCAAGCAGAAAAATTACTCTGGGAAAAAGAATTATTGGGACTTTATATTTCAGGACATCCACTAGATAGAATACGTGGGAAATTAGAAAGTCGAGATATAAATATTAAAAAAATAAAAGAAAAACTTGGAAATGGAATGCCGATAACGATAGCAGGGATAATAGATACATGTAGAGTTGTTATTACAAAAAACAATGACCGAATGGCATTTCTAAAAATTTCAGATTTAACAGACTCTATAGAAGCTGTCGCTTTCCCTAGCATATTTAAAGAGTCCATTGAAATACTCGTCCCTGAAAAATGTATAGCTTTTTCTGGTAAAGTTTCCCTCCGCAACGGTGAAAAAAGCATCATCATCGAAGCAATGAAAGAGATTTAATTATACAAACTCCCGCCAGGGGCGGGCAGGCATAGCTTTATTAATTAAATATAGACATAGCTTTTGGATAACCTTCAGTAAATATTATCTCTAGAGCTTCTTTTACTTTCTTTGAAAGTTTTTTAAGTTCAATCAATTCTTTTTCTTTATATTCACCCAGTAAGAATTTCAAAACATCTTTTGGCTTTTTTAATTTTCCTGATGGAGTTTCTGGCGATATACCAATCCTTATTCTCACAAATTCTCTTGATTTTAATTTTTTAATTATCGATTCTAAACCATTGTGTCCACCAGAAGATTTATCAAAAGAAATTTTCATTTTTCCTATGGGTAAATCTATATCATCATAAATCACTACAATATCTTTGAGAGGTATTTTACGATACTCCTTTACGTACAAAACAGCAACACCAGAATTATTCATAAAAGTAGAAGGTTTTAAATATTCAACTGGCTTATTGACTATAGAATCTTTATAAAAAAGTAATTTCGTACCTGAACTTTTATTCCACTCAATTTTTTTACCCAAAATAAAATCAAGCATAATAAAACCAGTATTATGTCTATTATTTTTATATTCTTCTCCTGGATTCCCTAAACCAACAATTAATTTCATTTTTAAATTATAACATATTTAAAAAATGGAGAAGGATGGTCCTCCTCCAAAATGGAGGAGGACCATCCTTCTCCATAATAAACAATAACTTTAAACTTGTGTCAATACTTTTTTGTGATAAAATACAACAATGAAAGAAGAAAAAGAACTAACCTCACCATCAACCTCACCGAATCTAGATGAAGAGAAAAAATCTAATTGGCAATCATTTTGGGAACTTGCACGTTTCGCAATAATAGCAATAGCTATAGTTATTCCAATACGTATATTTATCGCTCAACCTTTCATAGTTTCAGGTTCTTCCATGGACCCTACTTTTGAAGATGGACAATATCTAATAATAGATGAAATATCTTACAGGTTAGACGATCCAGAAAGAGATGATGTTGTGGTTTTTCGATATCCTAATGATACACAAAAGTTTTTTATAAAAAGAATAATAGGACTTCCAAACGAAACAGTGGATATCAAAAATAATGTAATTACTATAACCAATAAAAATCATCCTAACGGATTAAAACTCGATCAATCTTATATAGAAAATAATACAAATAGCAATACACATTTTGAATTAAAAGATGGTGAATATTTTGTTATGGGAGATAATAGATCCGCTAGCTCTGATTCTAGGTACTGGGGCGCAGTACCAAAAAAACTTTTAATAGGAAAAGTATTTTTACGTCTACTACCAATAAATAAAATAGATATATTACCTGGCGATTATAAACAAGTAGAATAAAATCATGAAAAAAGTAAAACAACACAGTACATCTAAAAATAATAAATCTAAAAATTTAATGTCTCCAAAAGGAATGAGAGATATTATAAATGATGAATATTATAATTTCCAAGGATTTTTTGAAAAGGCACAAGAGATAGCTGTATATTATGGTTTTAAACCAATTGAAACACCAATATTAGAGCAAACGGAAGTTTTCACCTCTGGTATTGGTGAAGGAACAGATATTGTAGACAAAGAAATGTACACACTAAAAACTAAAGGCGGAGATCATTTGGCATTGAAACCAGAACAAACAGCGGGATTAATGCGATCTTATATAGAAAAAGGGATGCAAAATATGCCTCAACCTGTAATGTTTTATCAATACGGTCCAGTTTTTAGACATGACAACCCTCAACGTGGACGTTTTAGACAATTTTGGCAATTTGACCTAGATTCATTAGGAAGCGATAAAAGTATTGTAGATGCTTTAATAATTAAAGTTGGTATGAGTATATTAGAAGAAGCGGGAGCCACTAATCTATCTGTGGATATTAATTCTATAGGTGATAAAGAATGTCGAAATATATATTTAAAAGAACTTACAAGTTATTATAAAAAACACATTGATGATTTAGCACATATTGACCGTGAACGCTTGAAAACAAACCCACTTCGTATTTTGGATTCTAAAGAAGAAAAAACAATCATAATAAATGAAAATGCACCAGACGCAATAAGTTTTCTTTGTTCTTCTTGTAAAAAACATTTTAAAGAAGTACTGGAATACTTAGAAGAAATGGAGATAGGATATAACATAAATAAAAATCTAGTACGTGGACTTTCATATTACACTCGCACCGTTTTTGAAATAATAGAAGAGAAAGGTGGAGAAGATGAAACACCATTAACTTTAGCTGGTGGTGGACGATATGATTATCTAGCACGCCAACTTGGTAGTAAAAAAGATGTTCCTGCAGTTGGTTTTTCGATTGGAGTAGATAGAATTATTTCATCTCCTTGGTATAAAAAACTTTACCCACGCATAATGAAAAAACCAAAAATATATTTTATTCAACTCGGTTCTGAAGCAAAATTAAAGAGTCTAAATATAATAGAAATATTAAGAAAAGCACATATACCAATCGCTCAATCACTTTCAAAAGATAGTCTCGGTTCTCAATTAGCAATTGCTGAAAAACTCAACGTCCCTTATGCACTTATCTTTGGTGTAAAAGAAGCCCTCGAAGATTCAGTAATTGTACGAGATATGTCTAATAGATCTCAAGAAACTGTGAAATTAAATAAGCTTTTAGAATATTTAAAAGAAATCAAATAACAATTCCCAATATGTAAAATTTTGAGCTTCCAGAGGGTCCCACTCTGTAATCAGAGAAGGGCGCAGGGACGAAAAATTTTTCATATTGGGAATCCTGAATAAATGATAAAAGAAATAGTTCAAAAAAATGATAAGGTTTTGCACCAAAATACAAAAGAAATACTTGTAAGTGAAATCACAACTCCTAAAATAAAAAAAATATTAAAAGAAATGTCCCTAGCACTTAAAAGTCAGGGTGATGGAGTAGCTATAGCAGCTCCACAAATAGGATATTTATTATCAATTTTTGTTGTATCTGGAAAAATTTTTCACAAAGATTTTATTAGAGGAGAAAAAGATTTTAAAAAAATACC
>PFRK01000033.1 GCA_002788475.1 Candidatus Nomurabacteria bacterium CG_4_9_14_0_2_um_filter_32_10
AGATAAATTGGTAAGCGCCTCAACTGTTTTCGGATTTGGGTTTATAATATCGATTAATCTTTTATGAACTCTTATCTCAAATTGTTCTCGTGTATTTTTATAAATAAAAGATGCGCGATTAACTGTGTATTTTTTAATCTCTGTCGGTAATGGTACTGGTCCAACGATTTCTGCATCATAACGCATAGCAGTATCTATAATCTGTTTGACTGATGCATCCAAAATCTTACTTTCATAAGCACGAATTCTAATACGAAGAACTACTTTACTTTCTTCTTTTTTCCCTCCACTTGTAGAATGAGTAAGTTTTTTTGAAGAAACTTTAGGCACTTTTGGTGTCTTAGTAGTTTTGGTTCCGACTTTCGTTGAAACTTTTTTTGTTTTTAATTCTTTAATTGCCATTTTATCCGCCTAAATTTTTATTAAATAATTTCTATTATAATGTTTTTCGCCTAGATTTTGTAAAAAATTTTGGCGGATGAATTTACCCCAGTATTTTTGTAACCACCCCAGCTCCAACAGTCTTGCCTCCTTCACGAATAGCAAATTTTTGTGTTTCTTCTAATGCTACTGGAGTAACTAATTTAACTGTAATCTTTACTGTATCTCCAGGCATAACCATTTCTACACCTTCAGCCAAAGTAACATCTCCTGTAACGTCTGTCGTACGAATATAAAATTGAGGTTTATAACCTTTAAAGAATGGAGTATGACGTCCACCTTCTTCTTTTTTCAAAACATATATCTCACAAGTAAAATTATCATGAGGAGTAACTGTACCAGGCTTTGCAAGAACTTGTCCACGAGTAATATCTTCTTTCTTAAGACCACGAAGTAATACTCCAGCATTATCTCCAGCCATACCTTCTTGAAGATTTTTGTTAAACATTTCGATACCAGTAACTGTAGTTTTTTGGGTAGCCTTAATTCCAACAATTTCTACCTCTTCACCAACCTTTACTACTCCTCTTTCAATCTTTCCAGTTACAACTGTACCACGACCTTCAATTGAGAAGATATCTTCAACAGGCATAAGAAATGGTTTTGTAACATCTCGTACTGGAATTGGAATATAAGTATCAAGAGCATCTGTTAATTCAAGAATCTTTTTTGCCCATTCATCATTTAAATCTTTAGCTTCAAGTGCTTTAAGAGCAGAACCTCTAATAATAGGAGCACCTGCACCATCAAAACCTTGTTTTGTAAGAAGTTCACGAATTTCTTCTTCAACTAAATCAAGCATATCTTTATCATCAACCATATCGCACTTGTTTAAGAATACAATCATTTTAGGCACACCAACTTGTTTTGCAAGAAGAACATGTTCTCTTGTTTGAGGCATTGCTCCATCTGTAGCTGCAACCACTAAAATAGCACCGTCCATTTGAGCAGCACCAGTAATCATGTTTTTAATGTAGTCAGCGTGTCCTGGAGCATCAATGTGTGCATAGTGACGAGCGTCAGTAGCATACTCATTGTGAGAAATATTAATAGTGATTCCACGAGCTTTTTCTTCTGGAGCATTGTCAATTTGGTCAACACCACGAAGTCTAACTGTTTTACCAGCTAAATTTAGCACATGCAATATTGCTGCTGTTAAAGTTGTCTTACCATGGTCAACGTGACCAATCGTTCCCACATTAATATGTGGTTTATCTCTTTTAAATTCTTCTGCCATAATTTTTTTTAATAATGAGAACTCAGTGTACGAGAACCCCCTGTCCGCCTCTGGAGGAAGTCACTAAGGTCTTATTACTAACTTATCCACCTTGGTCGCCTATGGCGTTACCTCAGGCTGGTTAAATTAACTAATAATTTTATAAAAATGCAATAGAAAAACTGCAAAAGTGCAGTTGCCTATATAGTAGCAAATTAAAGAATAATGTCAAATTTTTTACAAAAAAAATCCCAAAGTTTATTCTTGGGAATTTTTGTTTTAAAGTTTGTCAGCTTCCATTAAAATCAGTCTCGCTAATTTATCAAATTCTGCTTTTACCTCCTCTTTTCTTATAGGCAAGAAAGGAAATTTTCTTTTTTTAAATTTTTCAAAAACTTCTAACAAACCTCGTTCTTCTAAAAGTTTCATAACCTCGCTTCCATTTCCATCAGGGTCGGGCAATTCTTTATAACTATATTTACCCAACTTTATATTATCTAAACCTAAATCTACTTTAGCAAACAAAATTTTCTCTTTTTCAGATAATTTTTGCTTTTCTATTTCTCCATCAGAAGGTTTATTCAAGTTTTCAATATTATTATTCATAAGTTAATTTTTATATTTACGTATCTCTTCACAAAGTTTTTTTGCCTCTTCTCTTGGATTATCAGAAAAAATAATACCACGAGAAGAATTTATAATAAGACCTAATCCATCACTATCTAAACCTGCATTCATAACTTCCTTTACACTTCCCCCTTGGGCACCTATTCCTGGTACTAATATTATCATATTTCCTACGAGACTTCGTATTTTCTGCATTTCTTTAGGGTAAGTCGCACCAACGACTAACATGCAATTTTCATTCTTATTCCAATCTCCTGAAACTTTTTCTGCAACTATTTGCCATAATGGTTTGTTCCCAATTTCTAAATTTTGAAATTCTCCCGCCCCAAGATTTGAAGTCCGACATAAAATTATGCAACCTTTATCTGCCCTGTCTAAAAAAGGCTGTAAAGCCTCTACCCCCAAATAAGGATGTAAGGTAACAGCATCAAAATTAAGCCAATCAAAAATAAAATCCACATAACCATTATTGGTATTTCCAATATCGGCTCGTTTAGCATCTAAAATCATAAAAATATCTGGATATTTGTCAATTAAATAATCTATAGTCATCTTAAGTTCACGAATACCTTTGTCCCCACGTGCTTCGTAAAAAGCGCTATTCGATTTATAAGCAGAAACATATTCGTGCGTTTCCTTTATAATCCATTTATTAAATTCAAATTGCGGAAATTTCATATTTAAAAAACGTTTCGGAATTCTTTTAAAATCTGAATCTAAACCAACACAAAGAAGTGAATCCACTTTTTTTACTCTTTTATTGTATTTGTCGATAATCATTTTATTTATTTAAATTCTCTAAATATTTTCTGCCATGCCCAACTTCAATATTTATAGGAATATTATTTTTACATAATGGACATTCTTTTTCTTCATATGTTTGCACCTCCATTTCTCCCAAGAAATTAAAAGGTAAATTAAATAAAGAGCTGTTAACCTCTTTAGAATTTTTGTTAACCATAACAGAAATTGCTATAACTTTTCCACCAGCTTTTCTAACACTTTCAATCACCTTCTTTACTGAACCACCAGTAGTGGTCAAATCTTCCAAAATCAAAACCTTTTTATTTTTTACATATTTATCCTTACCTCTATTAAAAATCTGATTATTATTTACATCTTTCTCCGTAAACACAGTTAAGATTTCTCTACCTAATGTCTTTGATAAAAAAGAAGCAGTACATTGTGCTAAAACAATTCCACCCAGTGCTGGAGCAGCAATTACTTCTATATCAAGATTTTTATTTTTCTCAGCAAACATTTGACAAACCTTCTCAACTTCAAGTGGATGAGGGAAAAGATCATCTTTGTTGATATAAGTACCCATATGCTTTCCTGAGGTACCAACAAAATGTCCTTCTAATATCGCTCCGACTTTTTTTAAAACATCAATAACTTTTTGATCAGATTTTTGCATTTTACTTTATAAATTTTCTACTTTATAAACTTATTCTAGCTTTTCTTTTATATCTCTAGCAAGATAAGGATTCCACATTGACCCCGTAGCTGACATCACAATATCTGCACCATTATTTCTATATTCAATAAAATCATCAAAATTCATAACCCCGCCAACACCTATGATGGTAAAAGAATACCCCAATTTTTTACGAATATTTTTCAATCTTTTTACCATATCTAATCCTGCCCATTTTATAGCACTACCACAAACTCCACCTCTTGACCGCCCTTCCCCTGGTAATATTTGTTCTCCATTTTTGTCAACTATAGTAGCAGAAATAGTATTAATAGCAGAAATACCCTGCACAATAGAACCAATTTCTTTTACAAAATAAAATAAAATATCATCATTCTCAAAATAAGCAATTTTTATAATAAGTGGAATTTCCCTTATTTCATTTTTTATACTTTTTACCACTTGAATACTACGTTCTGTATCATAACAAAGAAGATCCACCGTACCTTCATTAGGACAACTCAAATTTACTTCAAGCACATGGACACCGGTTTCTTTCAAAAGTTTTGCAGCCAAGCAAAAATCTTTTATATAATCATCGACACTTTGTCCCTCTTTTTTTGTTCCTTGAAAAGAACCAATAATAATTTGACCTCCTCTTGTTTTTTTTACTAACTCTTTTATTTCTTTCTGCCAAAATTCTGGTTCAGTTGAAGGTACTCCAAATGAATTAGTAATGGAAAGTGGTTCTTTATAATTAGAGTCAGCTATCAATTTACCTTGAGCTTTTTCTAAAGAAAGATTCCCTTCTATTTCTAAAGACAAAACATTTGGCCATGGATGACAAGGATATTTCCTTGTACGAACAGTTTTGTAAGTCACGATATCGAAACCTTTATCGAGCGCCGCTTCCACAAATTTTCCATTTATCAATGGTCCAGCCGGAATACCAAAAGGTGAATATACTTTATAACTAAAAAAATTATATTTAGGTTCACCTTCCATCTCCATTACAAGAGAATCAGAAAAAACCCCGTAGGGACCTTCTGTCAAATTATCTTCATAAGATTTTTCTGGATTATAAAATGGTATCATTAGTTTTTTTATAAAATTTTTCCATATTCTAAAATTTTCTTCCCATGAAATACAACTGTCTCTATTTTTCCATATAATTTCATTCCTTCAAATGGTGACCATCCACATTTCGTTTCATAACCATTTTCTCCAACGATATATTCTTTTTCAGGGTCAAATTCTATATATGTATTGTTTTGTT
>PFRK01000056.1 GCA_002788475.1 Candidatus Nomurabacteria bacterium CG_4_9_14_0_2_um_filter_32_10
ATTCTTGTGTTTATATGGTTATCTCTATGGATTTAATGAGAAAAATTGATTTATCAAAAATAGGTGCAAAGGGGTATGCTTTTGTTCCAGAGCTTAAATATCTTTTATATAAAGCAGGAGCCACTTTCTTTGAAGTACCGATTATTTTTATTGAACGCATTGAGGGAAAATCGAAAATATCAATTAAAATTATTTTGGAAGGAGTTATTAATCCTTGGAAAATAGTTTTTAGAAAATAAAACAACTTTATTGTTTTATGTATAGATATAATTTCTCATTATCTTTTGAAGCAAACTGAGTTTTAAAAAGATGACTAACGCTAAGATTTAATTCTGGAATATTATTGAATGGATATTCATAAATAGGGAAACTTACTTCTTCGTATTTTTTATCATTAAAGAATTTATTGAAAATATCTAAGTAACGTTGTTGCCCTCCAAGAAAATATTTTCTAATAATTATGACGTCTGGCTCTATTTTTCTATCTTCTTCTAAATTATTACCAACATACCCAATGGTTGTCCTACTATTTAGATAATACATATAAGAATTTTCTTCATAATTGGTGGCGATGATTATTTTAGATGGGTCATCAAATTTTTCTTTTATATATGGAATAGCAAAATCAAGCGGACCTTTATATTGGTGTGTCAATTCGTAGAAATGACCTTTTACTAGTTCCATTAATGGAATAATACTTATCCAGATGGCTATTGAGATAATTACAAAGAAAATTCTGGGTACTTGTTTTTTGTTAATAGATTCTGGTTTTATAAAAATTTGATTAAATAGATACCAACATAATACTATATCTAATAAAATAATGCAGATTAAAACTGGTTGTAAAACGATTATATAACGTTCAAATAGAAAAATAGTACGCGCCATTACTAATATATAAATACAAAAAAATAATGACAAAAAATTAGAAACCCCTAGAAGGATTTTATTTTCTTTAGTTGTGTTATTTCTTGCTAAGAATAAAAAAGAAAATAATAATATTTTTATAAATATTGCTAAATATAGAAGTTCAAATTTTGTAAAAAATAAAAAGGCTACGAAGATATTAAAAAAATAATTTCCAATACCCAATGAAGATTGTGAAGCTATAGAGCTAGTAATAATAAATGTTTTAAAATAAATTAGAGATGGGACAATAAAAATAAGTGAAATAAATAAAGGTAAAGCTAATTTTAAAAAATTATTCACAAAAATTGATAATTTTTTTTCACATGTTTTGTATGATAAAAATAAATTGTGGAAACCAAATGTAAGCATAAAAATAGCGGCAACAGGGTAATGAGTATGGAAAAGTAAGACAATAAATAAAGAAGTTATCCAAACATAATGTTTGTAGCTCAATGTTTTTAATACTATATATCTTAAATAAACATTAAGAAGAACTGCTGAAAATAATAAGATTAGAGAATAATAACGGACTTCTCTTAGATGTAAAATTAAAGAAATTGAAACTAATTCAAATAGAAAAAATGCAATGAAAGCTTTTCTCTTATTGTCTTTAAAAAATAAACTAATGGTTATTCCAAAGATAATTATTGCTAAAAAACCAGCTAAAGCAAAAGGTGCACGTAAAATGGCTGTTTTTGTGTATAAATTGCTAGTTTTATTAGCAAAATAATCACCAAATGCTGCCAAATAATATTGAGTCCAACCTTCTGCTACATAAATATCACCAGGATTTCTTATTCCAATATTAAAATTTGTGTCACTTAAAAGGTATAATGAGTTTTTTTCGTCATGAACTTTTGGATAACCGTATTCCAGTACTCTTCTGCCGTACATTGCCGTTGACGCTTCATCATTCCAAAGTAAAGGATAAGCAATATTTTTAAATAAACTAAAAGCAAAAAGAATAATTACAAAAACTACACCTACGTACAATAATATTTCTGTTTTATTATTTTTCATTTTCTATTAATTAATTTTTTTAAAAAAAATTTAATAGCAGTATAAAGAGTAAGCAGTCCATAAGTTAAACTTCTTTTGAAATTTATAGAAGAAGATTCAGGGTGATATCTGACTGGAACAGGAATATCTCCGATGTCATATTCTTTTTCTACTATTTGGAACAGTACTTGGGTGTCAAAAATAAAATCATCCGAATTATTTTTGAAGTCGATATTTTCTAAAACCTCTCTCTTGTAAGCTCTCATGCCCGTGTGCCATTCAGCTAAGTTGTATCCACTTAGTATATTTTCACAAAGAGTAAGAAAACGATTAGAAATATATTTATAAAAAGGCATGCCTCCTTTAGCTACCTGTTTTCTTGATCTAATTCGCGAGCCTAACATCACGTCGCAATATCCTTCCTCAATGAAGCCTACTAAATATTTAATTACTTTTGCATCATATTGATAATCGGGATGAATCATTACAATAATATCTGCCTTTTTTTCTAAAGCGAGTCGATAACATGTTTTTTGATTTGCACCATAGCCTTTATTTTTTTCGTGAGTATAAACAGTAAGACCGAGTCTTTTAGCAATATTTACAGTATCATCTGTACTTCCATCATCTACGAGAATAATTTCATCTACAATATTTTTTGATATATCTTGTACCGTTTTTTCTAAAGTTTTTTCTGCGTTCAGTGCAGGAAGTATAACGATGACTTTTGATTTTGTTGTCATTTTATTTAATCTTTTTTAAATATAATTTTATTAAAATAAATATAATTTACACAAGCACCAATGATGGCAGCCAAAGCTTGGGCAAAAAGATACCAGAGGCCTATTATATCAACAAAAGTATACATTAACAAAGTATTTATACCAAGCATAAATAAATTAAAAATGAAGAAGATAGCAAATTGTTTATGCATATTTTCTCTAGAATAATTTTTGAATACAAAAAATTTTTGAAGTAGATAGCTGATAATGACAGCGGAACAAAAAGAAATGATAGCAGAAGTTAGATACCATAAATTAAAAAAGTGTACGCATATAAAAAGAATCGCTAAGTTAGAGCCTGTGGCGATACTTCCAGCAAAGATATATCTGATAATTCGAATGTATTTGAAAATAATATCTTTTACTTTTTGCACAAATTGATTATATCAAATTTAGAGATGAACTAAAGGGGACCACGGAGATAACCGTTACCCATTATACCTTTCATCGGACCGTAACGGAATAAAATATCATTGAAACCAATAATATCAATAAATATGCCAACTGTCGCAATTGCTAAAATAAAAATCAAAATTATTATCCATGGTTTTATTTTATAAGAAAAATCATATTTATGAATAAGCCATATTCCTAAAATTAAACTGAAGATAGCTAATACTACTGTCCACCAAGGAAAATAAGACAACATTTGATCGAATTTATATTGTCCCATTGGTCCATGAGTACGTAACGAAAATCTAACAAGTCCAAAAAGAAATATTGAAATTACAATAGAAGATATTAAACCTATAAAAGTTGAAATAGAACCAAGAATAAAATATATCTTTGGTTTCATTTTTATTTTACCATTATTTATTTGGCTCATTATATTTTCTTTTATATCTTTTAGTTCTTCTGACATATTTTTTTCATTAATTTTTTTGCTCTATTAATACGGGTTGCGACTGTACCCATTGGTATTCTCAATATATCGCTGATTTCTTCATACGATTTTTCATCAATATAATATAGTGATAATGGTTCTCCATAAATAAGTGGAACATTTTTTAAACATTCTTCTACTTTTTCTTTTATTTCTTTTTCTTCAAAATCTTCTTCTATGTTATCATCACTTTTAAAATCCCAATTTTCCAATAATGGAGTTTCTTTTTGATATTTTTTAGCTAAATTTATTGCTTGATTATGTACTATACGATAAATCCAACTAGAAAATTTTTTTTCAATATTAAAATTATTTAAATTTATGAAGGCTTTTATAAATGATTCTTGAACAACATCAATTGCTTTATTTTCATCTTTGATTAAATTATTAACATAACGGATAAGTTTTTTTTGATATCTATCAACAATAATAACATAGAGCTCTTGATTAGAAGTCCTGACTTTCTCTACTATTTCTTCATCTGATAACTCTTTTTCTTCCATATTTATATATTAGCAGTCTTTCTAAATTAATACACTAAACCCCGAACTAAGTCGGGGTTTGATGTATTTTTATTAACGATTTACACAGTTTGATCTATTTTGTCCGTTTCCTGTGCCTTTTCCATTACCATTTCCTAATCCCAATCCAAGTTCTTGCCTTATCTTTTTTGCTCCTTCTAAATCGCCTTTCTCGGCTAATTCATGAGCTTCAGCAAATTTTGCAAAATTATCTTTATTCACAACTTGTGTGACTCTACCATTATTTTGCATAAGACTTTTCCATACGGTGTAATCTTTTGTTTCAAAAGCTTTTTCCATAGCTTCATGTCTTTCCGTAGAATAATTTGGTCCTTTTACTGATGGATCTCCTTTATATGCACTAGCTGAACTAGCGAAGGTTCCTATTGCTAATGCTAATGCTAGAGCTCCTAATCCTAAAACTATTTTTTTTGTTTTATTCATGTTTTTATTCTTTTTAATTAACTTTAAATCGACCTTATACTATTAATACAATTATAATGTCGATTTTCTTTCATAAGAAAGAGAGTTTGTTATGATTTATCCGCAGGGCTGGGAGACTAGGATTCGAACCTAGATAAATGGATCCAGAATCCATTGTCCTACCATTAGACGATCTCCCAATATTTTTCATTGTGTCTTACCATTTAGATAACCTGCCTCGTATTAACATACGAGCTAAGGTGGGTCTCCAATAGCTATCTTTACAATAATACAAAAATAGCTTTTTATCAAATAGCTTTTTTTGTTATAAAAAATAAGAAGAAGATAATTTTTATTCCATTTTGGCTTTTATTCTTTCCAGTGCCAAGATAAATGCACCACGACGAAAGTCTGTGTTAGATTCTTTTGCTTTTTCTATAATTTTTCGAGCCGAATCTTCAAGCATAGGTTGAAGTTTATTAAAAACTTCT
>PFRK01000028.1 GCA_002788475.1 Candidatus Nomurabacteria bacterium CG_4_9_14_0_2_um_filter_32_10
CTTCTACAGGTGGATGAGTACTAAAAAGATTAGAAATCTTTTTACCTAAAACTCCTCTAGAACCAAAAGGATTAACAATAAAAAGATGCGCCGTTGCTTTATTTGCATATTGCATTTTACTAGAATGATTTGAAATTTTTTGAAGTGCATTTGCAAGTCCTTCAGGATAACGAGTGATTAATGCACCAGAAGCATCTGCCAAAAACTCTCTCTTGCGAGAAATAGCTAATTGTATAAGAGTAGCAAAAATAGGAGCAAGGATAGAAAGAACTATTCCTATAAGCATCATTATATTACCAGCCTTATTATCACTATCTCTACTTTTTCCCAAACCAAAAAAAGTAGAACGTAAAAATATATCTGCCACAATTGATACAAAACCAACCAATACAACCACAGCAGTAGAAAGTAAAATATCTCTATTACCTATATGCGAAAGCTCATGAGCAATCACACCTTCAAGTTCAGTCTTATCCAAAATTTGGAGCAAGCCAGTCGTGACACAGACAACTGCATGATTTTTATCACGTCCGGTAGCAAAAGCATTCGGAGAAAGTTCTTCCATGATGCATAATTTCGGCATCGGAAGTCCTGCCGTAATAGAAAGATTTTCAACTATATTCCAAAGTTCTATATTATCTTCCCTCTTTATCTGTCTGGCATGATTTAATTTGAGTGCTATTTTATCTGAATACCAATAACTTGTAATATTCATTACTACACTAAAAATAACAAAGATATACAAAATATTTGTATTCCCATAATACTGTGAAAAGAAAAAACCGATACCAATAACTATCACAAAAAAAGCACTCATCAAAAGCCAAGTTTTTGTAATATTTTTTGATTGTTGTGTATAAAGGGTCGCCATTTTTTAGTCTATAACAATTGGAATCAATACAGATTTATCATTCTCTGGTAATCCTGAAGGATTATCATTGTGGATTTCTATATAAGCTAATCCTTTGGGTAAATTTGTAAAATCAATATTTCCTTCAAATTCCACTGGCTCTATCGTCATCCAATCGGTCATGGCTATCGCATTGCTTGTTTTCAAAACATTTTTATTAGCATCTAAAATATTTATCAAAATATTCGCTTCAAAGAAATATCCTCCTTTAACGGCACCCTGATAGGATACCACTCCTTGTACTTTTGAATTAGGTAAAATAGAAAATGAAATTAAATCATCTTTATTACCAAGAATTTCTCTCAGAATAATATTATCTTCTGGCGGTGGATTAACGTCTACTACTGGCTTTTGAAAAAAGAAAACAACCACAACTAAAATCACTATCAATATTACTATAAGTAATAATTTTCCAAATTTTGTCATATAATTGATTTTAAATGAGCAAAGCGATTATTAAAATCATTACCCTGTTAAATGTCCTTTGGACAATTTTTACTTTGCAAAAATTATTTTACAGGGTTAAAAAAATTATAGTTGCTAAGCTTCTTAATTTTTTTAAAATTTTACTTCTACAGGATTTTGAGCAACATCATTATCAGCAAGATCAAACAATTCCATTTTTGAAAACTTAAAAACACCAGCGATGACATTATTAGGAAAACTTTCAATCGCAATATTTAAGTCACGAACATTACCATTATAAAACCTGCGAGCAGATTGAATCTTATTTTCCGTATCAGAAAGTTCATTTTGTAATGCCAAAAAATTTGTATTAGCTTTAAGGTCTGGATAAGCTTCAGAAATGGCAAAAATTGATTTCAAAGCACCAGTCAACATATTTTCTGCTTTTGCATGATCTTCAGTCGGCCCCTGAGCACCCATAGCCATAGTACGAGCTTTAGTCACATTTTCAAAAGCACTTGATTCATGAGTCGCATAACCTTTAACAGTATTTACTAAATTCGGAATTAAATCATATCGACGTTTTAATTGAACTTCAATATCTGCCCAAGCTTCTTTTGTACGATTAACTAATTTAACAAAACTATTATAAGCAAAAACAATCCACAAAACTATTACTCCTAAAACTATGTAAAGATAAATCATATGTTTTATTTATTATCTAATAAAATTATTTCGACTTATTTTGTAATTCTTCAATTAAAACAAGTAAAGGAGACGCTAAGAAAATGGAGGAGTATGTCCCAAAGAACATCCCAGCTGTAAGCATTAATGCAAAATATTTTGTAGACTCAGGACCAAAAAAGAAAAGAGACAATAAAACTATTATGACTGTGAGAGAAGTAAAGACAGATCTCATATATGATTGATTTAAACTTTTTCCGACAGTTTCACTAAAAATTTCTTTATTAGCATTTCTTAAATTTTCTCTTATTCTATCAAAAATAACTATTGTATCAGACACAGATAATCCTAAAATAGTAAGCGCTGCAACCACAAAAAGAGTATCCACTTCAGCGCCATAAAAATGACTCAATAAAGTAAAAAGTCCAATCGGAATAATAACATCATGTAAAAGCGATACCACAGCCATAAGACCATATTTCCAAGAAGAAACTGGTCTAGAAATTTTTCTGAAAGCAAAAGCAATAAATAAAATAATAGCAAGAGAAACTAATATGATAGCAATAATTGCTTTCCTGGTAAGTTCACGCCCAACAGAAGGTCCAATAGAATTAAAATCTTTCTCTTCAAGCGGACTTTTACCATTCTCTGAAAGTGTTTTTAAAAGTAAAGAATGTTGAGCCTCATTCAAATCAAGAGATTTAACAATATAACCCAATTCCCCCGTTGGTTGGATAAGTACAGAACCGAGATCAAGAGTCTTAAATACATTATCTAAATCAGCTTGAGCTGGTCGGGAGCTTGTATAGACAACTTCCGTCAATGCACCACCTTTAAAATCAATACCAATTTTGAGTGGAAATATAAAAAGTAAAGCAACAGAACATAAAACTAAGACTGCTGATATACTAAGGAATATTTTTTTATTTTTTATTATAAACATTTTAATTAGCTTATAGGTTTTAGCTTATAGCTTATAATTAATATTAAAATCACTTTGATAATCCTGAACTAAATAAAAATCGCGCAACTTTGTTTTCTCCTATGAAAGTAGCTCCTAAAAGAAAAACTTTAGAAATTACAATAGCAGAAAACATTGATACTAATACCCCCATACCAAGTGTCAAAGCAAATCCTTTAATTAAAGATGTACCAAACCAAAAAAGAATAACAGCAGAAATAATAGTTGAAATATTAGAATCACGAATAGAAGACCAAGCTCGATGAAAACCAGCAGATACAGCATCTGAAATAGTGTGACCAGAATGTAATTCCTCTTTTAATCTTTCAAAAATAAGAATATTTGCATCCACAGCTATACCGATAGAAATAATGAATCCTGCGATACCAGCTGCTGTAAGAGTAACAGGTAACAATTTAAAAAGAGCCAATATTATTGCTATATATATACAAAGAGCAATTACTGCAATAAGTCCTGGTAAGCGATACCAAAGAATTAAAAACAATGCAATAATTAAAAATCCAATAATTGCAGCTTTCACCCCAGCTGTAACAGCATTACTGCCCAATGTTGCTCCAATAGTTTGTCTAGACAAAAGTGTAATAGGTACAGGAAGTGCACCAGAATTCAATCTACCAACCAATAATTTACCTTCTGATGGTGTAAAACTACCAGATATCACAGCTTGACCATTTGGAATCTCTTCACGAACAACAGGAGTAGAAATAGGTGCTCCATCTAAATATATAGCCACCATTTTACCTATATTATCTTTTGTAATTTGAGCAAAAAGTTTAGTACCTGTGTCATCGAATTGTAAACTGACTTTTGGTTCACGAGTAGTTTGATCAAACTCAAGAATGGCCTTCTTTAAATATCTACCTGTTAATTCTGTCGAAACAAATTGAGACTCAACATCCAAAACAACTTTTCCATCTTTATCTATAGTTACTTCCTGTGGTGTACCCTCAGGAGCTTCAATTTTAAATTCCAAAAGTGGGGTCTGTCCTATCATAGCTGTCGCCTTCTCAACATCTCTCACACCAGGAAGATCAACTATCAACTTTTCATCTTCTCCAGAAACAAATCCACTATTTTGCACTTGCACTATTGGTTCAGAAACACCAAACAAATTTACTCTACGTTCTATCACATCTCGTAATGCATCCATTGACGCAGATACTTCTCCTCCTGGTACTCCACTCACATCGGCTTTATAAATCAAATGACTTCCACCAGAAAGATCAAGACCAAGACGAAATTGGGAGTTCTTAAAAAATGAATTTTCAGCTTCAAAATTAGGGTTTAATTTAGGTTCCGATTTAAAGACAAAAAAAGCCACGGCAGATCCTAAGATAAGTATTATTAGTATATAAATTATCTTTTTTAACATAATTTTTCCACACCTGCCTGCCGGTAGGCAGGTAAATATATAGTCATTCTACACATTTTTCAAAAAAAACGCAATAAAAAACCCTAAAATAAATCCACCTAAAATATCAATCGGGAAATGAACTCCAGCCATGATACGAGCAATTCCTATCAATAATGCAAAAAGAATAAAAACATAGCCTACTTTTTTATGATTAAAAAATAAAGCTACAGCCAAAGCCATAAAAAAAGTCGCATGTCCTGATGGAAAAGCATAACCTGTTTCAGAGAAAAGAGGAATAACTTGAGTAAATAAATCAAAAGGTCTTTCTATATGAAATAAAAATTTCAAAAAATGAGCCAAAATCCAAGCAAAAGCGCCAGAAAAAAACACAAAAGTAATTTCTTTCCACTTTTTTATAAATTCTTTTATCGGATTTTGGGAAAACAAAACTTCATTATGAAAAAGTAAAAATATTACAGCTAAAACAACAACAATATATGGAAAGATATCTGCAAAGAAAATAATTACTCTATCAAAAAAAATAGATTGATGAGATAAA
>PFRK01000049.1 GCA_002788475.1 Candidatus Nomurabacteria bacterium CG_4_9_14_0_2_um_filter_32_10
TCGTCTTAGCAGAAGGCATCACCCTGCAAGCAGGCATAGGTCTAGGGCTTGTCGTCTTAGGCACTCTACTCGTCGCTATTCCTTGGGAAAAAATTCAAAAACTTTTCTCTTAGAGAAAATTCGTTGAAGGTATAGTTTTTGAGAGACATTGCACAGGAACTTAGAAAATAAAAAAGGTACTCCGACTATTATTTTCTTGAGTGACGAGCATAGCAAATTTTCAGCTGAAAATTATGCGTGTCTATCAAAAACTTATACCGAAAAAGAATTTTCTTTTAAAAAATAAAAAAGTAACTTTTTGTCGGTACGAATTTTTCGAAGCTTGAAAAATTCTGAAATTTTCGCTCCGTCGAGCTCAAAACCCCTTAAAAAGTTACTTTTCTTATTTTTTATATTATCTAATTAAAAAACTTAGAGTAGAAACTAAACGTATTTTTTTATATTCAGGAGAACCTGGATCTTTATCTGAGATATCAAAAACTCCCTGATTTCCACGATGTAAGCCACCTAGACTAGATCCTGATTCTTGAGCGATTCTTTGTGCTGTATCTCTAGCATTTTTTAATGCTTCAGCTAACATTTCTGGTTTAATACTATTTATGTCAGAAAATTCAAAACTTACAGAATTTTGATTCATAACAATTCCTTGTTTAACTAAAACTAAAGTATCTTTGGATGCAGATTTAACTAAATCAACTTTTTTCGTATAGAGAGACAATTGTGTAGTTGAATTATATCTAAATAAAGCTTCTTTATAGGTATCTTGATAAGTATTGACCGGAGCAACATTTATTTCTGATTCTTCAAAACCTTTCTCTTTTAAGAAAGTTTTAATAGTCATAACATTTTTTTCTATATCAGCATACAGAGAATCAACATTATTTGATTTAACTTCAAAATTAATTGACCAAATAGCAACATCAGCTTTTACTATTTTTTCTGACAATCCTTTCACCTCCACATAAGATCCTTGTTTAGAAAAATTCTGAGCAGAAAAGAAAAAAATAGCAGAAAAAGCTAATAAAACTAAACCTATAATCCAAACTCCATAATTTTTTGTATTTTCCATAATATGTGTATTATAACTTTTTTATTCTTTTTTTTCAAGATCTTCCTCAATTTCATCTAAACGATGTGATATTTCTTTGACTTCTTTTTCTATCCCATTTATCACTTCTGTCTCTGTTCTAATTTCTTTTTCTGTTTTTTCCTCTAATCTTTTCTCTCCCTTTAGCCCAGAGATTATCGCTTGACTACCAATAAAATCAAAAACAAATAAACCTGTGGACAAAAGTAAAATACTACCCGTTAACAAAGACAATGGCCCATCCCACCAAGGAAGAGCACCCAAATCAACAAAACCATTTAATTGATAAGAAAAAATAACTTCTGTGAAAAAATCTGTGGTATGCCAGACACCACGCCAAAATATAACTATACCAACACCACCCAAAAATGCATAAAATATAGGATAGTGACTTAATCTTCCTCTAATTTTATCTTCTAATTTATCAAAAAAATTAATTATAGACTTCATAATTTTTTAACCTAAAAAACAATTTTTAAACAACAATAGTTTGCTCACGATCAGGACCAATAGAAATAAAAGAAATAGGGATATCTATAAAATTTGATATAAAATCTAAATATTCAATCATCTTTTTAGGTAAGTCTTCAAACTTACGAATTTTAGTTGTGTCAGTTTTCCAACCATCAAAACTTTTATAAATAGGCTTAACTAAAGACATATCAATAGGAGGCCAATCAAGTTTTTTATTATTTTCATCAAGATATCCAACACAAACTTCAATCTTATCAAAAGCATCTAAAACATCAGATTTCAAAATGACCAAATCCGTTACACCGCTCATAGTGCAAGTATATTTAAGAGCTATTAAATCCAACCATCCACAACGACGTGGACGCCCAGTAGTTGACCCAAACTCATTACCAATCTTTCGCATTGTCTCCCCTGTCTCATCAAAAAGTTCAGTAGGAAATGGTCCACTACCAACACGAGTGACATAGGCTTTGAAAGCACCATAAATCTTATTTATACTCTTAGGACTTACACCCAATCCCGTACAAACCCCTCCTGCAATGACACTTGAAGAAGTCACAAAAGGATAAGTTCCATGATCAATATCAAGCATTGACCCTTGAGCTCCTTCAGCTAAAATATTACTTCCTTTTGATATTTCTTTATTAATTAACTCTACAGTATCACAAATCTTATAAGTTTTTAAAATTTCAATAGCTTCAAAAAATTTTTCTTCCTCATCAACGATAGAAGCAATTTCAAAATGTTCTTTGTATAGATCTTGTAAAATTTCCATATGATAACCTTTAAGATTCTGATATTTTTCTTTGAATGAATCAGAAAAAACATCTACCATCCTCAAACCATCACGACCTACCTTATCTTTGTAAGTCGGACCAATCCCTTTATTGGTTGATCCAATTTTTTTACTTCCTTTTGATTCTTCAGAAGCTTTATCAATAGCGCAATGAGTGGGAATGATAATATGAGCTTTATTTGAAATAAATAAATGTTCTTTTACATTTATTCCTGCTTGTTCAAGATTTTTAATTTCTTCACAAAGGAGAACAGGATTCAACACGACACCATTCCCAATATAATTCATACAGGAAGTACGATGAATACCCGAAGGCACGACATGAAGAACAAATTTTTTACCATCAAACAAAATAGTATGTCCAGCATTGGGACCACCATTAAAACGAGTAATTATCTTATATTTCGGTGCCAAAATATCAACTATCTTTCCTTTCCCTTCGTCTCCCCATTGTAAACCAATAATTAAATCTATAGCCATATTTATTTTAAAAAAATTTATTTTGAATAATTTGGTGCTTCTTTAGTGATTATAACATCGTGAGGATGATTTTCTTCTTTTCCAGAAGCAGTAATTTTAGTGAAGGTTGCATTCCATAGATCAGATATTTTTTTAGCTCCAACATATCCCATCCCTGAACGTATCCCACCGACATACTGATATACTATTTCAGATACTTTTCCAGTAAAAGGAACGATACCCACTATCCCTTCTGGCACAAGTTTAGAACTTTTCTCTTCTTTGTCTTGGAAATAACGATCTTTTGATCCTTTCTCCATAGCTTCAATAGAACCCATTCCACGATAATTTTTAAATTTACGTCCTTCAAAGATGACCACTTCTCCTGGGGATTCTTCTGTACCAGCAAATATTGATCCCGCCATAATAACCGAAGCTCCACCTACTAAAGCTTTTACCATATCACCACTATAACGAATTCCCCCATCAGCAATTATAGGCACCTCATATCCGGCCTTCATTAATGCTTCTTTAGTGTTTATTATCGCTGAAAGTTGAGGAACTCCAATCCCAGAAATAATTCGAGTGGTACAAATAGAACCAGGACCAATCCCAACTTTTACTGCATCAGCTCCAGCTTTAGCTAAAGCAATAGCTCCTTCTCCTGTTGCAATATTTCCTGCAATAAGTTGTATTTTAGGGAATGTTTTTTTAATTTTTTTTATCGCATCAATTATTCCCTTAGAATGTCCATGAGCACTATCTAAGACAAGAACATCAACCCCAGCTAAAACGAGAGCCTTAACATTATCTAAAACATCATTTCCCACTCCAATAGCAGCCCCGACTCTAAGTCTTCCTCGTTCATCTTTACAAGCGTTAGGGTTATCTTCTTCTTTTTGAATATCTTTATAAGTAATCAACCCAACCAAAATTCCATTCTTATTAATAATCGGTAATTTTTTAATTTTATTTTTTAAAAGAATTTTTTTTGCCTGTTCTAAAGAACATTTCTCTGAAGTAGTAATCAATTTTTTTGTCATTATTTCTGAAACTTTTTTTGAAAGGTCATTTTCAGAACGAATATCCCGACCAGTAATTATACCAACCAATTTATTATTTTTTTCAACAATAGGAATACCACTAATATTTTTCTCGCTCATTAACGATGTCACCTCTTTTAAAGTTGCTGTCAGAGGTAATGTAAAAGGATTTTGAATTATTGCATTTTCAGAACGTTTAACTTTTTTTACTTCCTCTATTTGTCCAACAATAGACATATTTTTGTGTATAATTCCAAGACCACCTACTTGAGCTATAGCTATAGCCAAACTTGATTCAGTTACCATATCCATAGCTGCAGAAACAATAGGAATATTTATTTTTATTTTTTTTGTAAGATAAGTTGAAACATCAACCTCACGAGGAAGAACTTCAGAATATTTAGGCAAAACTAAAACATCATCAAAAGTCAATGATTCTTCAATTGATCTTTTTTTGATAATCTTTTTAACCATAAAATTTTATTTAAACTTTTTTCTAGTAGCTTTCTTCTCTAGCATAAGCTCTTTAATTTTAAGCCTCTTTTTTGTTTTATGAGATCTTCTTGATTTCTTTTTAGGACCAAGTGTTGTACTTCTTTTTGCCATATAGTTAACCGCTTTAAACTGTGATATTTTATTATTAATAAGAGAAATTACATTATACTTTAAATTTATAAATAAATCAAAAAAATATATCCCTTTAATTTTTTGAAAAATTAAGGTAAAATACTATCTACTAAAAGAATGTAATAAAAACAAAGGATCATTCGTCATTATTATGGATACAAAAAGAAAAAAAGAGAGAGAACTTTTAACAGATCTATATAACACCCATTCAGACGCTATTTTTCGTTTTTGTTATTTCAAAACAAAAAACAGAGAAACTGCAAAAGATTTAACTCAAGACGTTTTTATAAAAGTATTTAACCATATAACAAAAACAGAAGAAGAAATACAAAATTATAAAAGCTTCATTTACACAGTTGCCAAAAATACTATTATTGATTTTTGGAGAAAAAGTAAA